>NZ_FR890771.1:22137-32043 GCF_000435935.1 Ruminococcus sp. CAG:57
AGTCCTCTATAACCTTCTTGTATTCCTCCAGATCCTTTTCAAATGCGTCAGTATCAAAATCAACATCAGCGCCCTCAGCAGAATCAAAGAGAGAATCAAGGTCAATGCCCTGTGAAGAAAGCTCACTGCCTACCTTGTCTTTAAGGCTGTCAACGTTAACCATAAGATAAGCGTCAGAAAGCTCAGGTATCTGAACATAAGCCGACTTGTTATCTCTGGAATATACAGCATTAGCAGACACAAGATTATTTCCGCCATATGTCAGCGAAACATCTGCTGCAGTGTTGCTTCCCTTCTGCTTTGTAACAGTTGTCACAGAAATAGGCTGTAAGCTGACACCTGCCTGCTCTGTGAAGCCCTCACCGAATGAAACAGTAGCCGTTGCGTTGTAAGCAAAATCAAGTTCGCCCTTGATAGCCTTTTCAGCCGTGCCAAGAGTGTTGTTTATATTATCTGCCACCTGAGTAAGCTTAGCCTTGCCGCCCTCAGTTTTACCATCATTACTGTCTTTATTTACAAAATAATAGCCAAGACCTGAGCCAACTATGCTGAGACCCAAAACGCCTGCCAATACAGGTGTAAGCACCTTATTTTTTACCATTTTATTTCCTCCTTAAAGAAACTCATGTTTCTGTTCGTATTTAAAATATAACATACTTTTAACAATTTGTCAATAGACTAACATATTACAAATCAGCTACAAATACCCCTAAAATAACAAAAAGAGAGGCACAAGGCCTCTCTTCATCATATTCTCTTATCAGCCAAATTCAAATCCGCCAGTCCTCACTCTGTCGATAAAGTCCCCGAGAATATCAGTATTGGTTTTCGATACCGAGTGCAGGAGATAAATAGCCCCCGGGTGAGCCGCATTCACAAGCTTTTCAAGAGCCTGTCCTTCATCAGGCTGATTGTTCACGTCCCAATCAGCGTAAGCAAAGCTCCAAAGCTCAGTCTCATAACCGCAGTTTGCCGTCACTCCAAGAGAGAACTCCGAAAACTCGCCCATAGGCGGTCTGAACACTGTCATGGTATAATCATAGTTATCCTCCATATACTCATGGAAATCCTTTATCTCCGACTCACATTCCGCCTGCCCAAGCGTCGGCATAGAATAATGGTGTACCGAATGATTTCCTACAATATGCCCCTCGTCTATCATACGCTTCACAAGTTCAGGATTTTTCTCTGCATAATCCTGCAAAAGAAAAAACGTCGCCTTGACCTTTTTCTCTTTCAGCACATCGAGGATCTTTTCAGTGTATCCGTTCTCATAACCCTGATCAAAGGTCAGATATATCTTGTCATCATTATTTATAGCCTTTGCGTTAAGCTTACCGTATTGTGCATTAAAATCAAACGCACCAGTCGTCCTGTTCTTTTCGTCCACAAGAACGCCTTGACCATATCCGACCTTGTCATGTGAAAGCCCCGAAAGATCTATCTTTTCCTTTGCGGTTTTCTTTCCCACAGCCACAGGCTCAATGACCGCCGAGCTTGTTCCCTCTGATGAATTTCCCTCACGCATTATCACTGTCCTGCCACAAGCACTGAGCGCTACAACTGCACAAATAAGTGCCATGCAATTTCTTATCTTCATATGAAGCCCTCCGTTTTCTTATCATCTTATACTATTATGTTCAGAAAACGTCTTTATACAAAAATACGTTTCAGGTAAATTCTGACGTAAAACAAAAAAGGCGGCAAAAACTACCGCCTTTAAATATCAGTTATGACTCAAGATAGGACTTCACCAATGCCTGCAAAAGTTCATCTCTGTCAATATGACGAATAAGACTTCTGGCATTATTGTATGTCGTTATGTAGGTCGGGTCCTCAGAAAGAATATAACCTACGATCTGATTAATAGGATTATAGCCCTTCTCTTTCAGAGCGTCATATATAATTGTAAGTGTCTTTTTCAGCTCAGCCTCCTTGTCGTGCTGTACTGAAAATTCCATAGTTTGTTCGTGCATTATGCTCAGCCCCTCTGCAATGTATTAATATCAGCAATACGCCTGATATTATTATACTCCATTTGTTTCAAAATAACAAGTCAAAAAGCAAAATTTATGCACTTTATACAAATCAAGCGCTATATTTTTTACATTCTGAGTTCAGCACCGATAGCCTTGAGAGCTTCAAGAGTTTTCTTCATAGCCTTGTCAGCCTGCTCGTCAGTAAGCGTGCCGTCATGTGAACGCATTGAAATGGAGTATGAAACAGACTTCTTGCCATTTTCGATCTGCTCGCCCTTGTAAACGTCAAAAAGCGTTACCTTTTCAAGTATCGAGCCAACAGCCTTGCTTATAGTCTTTTCAAGAAGAGCCGCAGGGATATCGTCATCACAAACGATAGACAGATCTCTTGTTGTAGCAGGATACTTAGGCAGTGGCTTATATGTCTTCTGAGCAACACAGCTTGCCATAAGCTCAGGAACATTTATCTTGCCCACATAAGCTCTAGCGTCAATGCCGTAGTTCTCCAGAACTCTCGGATGAAGCTCGCCAAAAATGCCGATCTCCTCACCATTTACTTTAACGACAGCAACTCTGCCTGGGTGGAAAGCATAGAACTCGTCAAAGCTACATTCAGCAGTAGCCTTTTCAAATTCAACTTTCTGTGCGCCGAGCTTAGAAAGCAGACCCTCGACAAAACCCTTGATGTCATAGAAATCAGCCTTCGTCTCAGTGTCATAGAAACCAAAACCAAGTCTTTCAGGCTCGTTAGGAAGCACCTCTCCCTCAACTGGTATATACTCGTTTCCTCTCTCGAAGATATAGCACTCAGGGTTGCGGTAGCTGTAGTTTCTTGCAAGCACTTCACATACAGACGGAATGATAGTCGTTCTCATAACGCTAGTGTCCTCGCCAAGAGGGTTTGTGATAACAACTGTCTTTCTCAGTTTTGAGTCAGCAGGAAGATTTATCTTGTCAAAATACTTAGGCGAAATGAATGAGAATGTAGATATCTCGTTAAGACCCATAGCGAGCATAGATCTCTGTATATGTCTGTCAAACTTCTGCGCCTCGGTGAGCTTAGCCTGAGCAACGCCTCTTACGATAGTGTTTGGAATCTTGTTGTAGCCGTAAAGTCTAGCAACTTCCTCTGCCACGTCAGCCTTGCAGGCAATGTCCACTCTGTACCATGGCGAAACTACCTTGCCGTCCTTTATCTCAAAGCCAAGCCTTGTGAGATATTCAACCATGTCGCTCTCAGGTATCTCAGTACCAAGGAACTTATTTATCCACTCAGGGTCAAAATCAACCGTCTTAGGTGTCTCGTCCTCATAGTTCTCATCAATGTAAGTCTTTACGACCTCGCCAGCACCAAGCTCTTCAACAAGCTGGAAAGCTCTCATAAGAGCCTCATAGCACTCATGTGGGTCAAGACCCTTTTCATATCTCGCAGAAGCGTCAGTTCTCATGCCAAGCTTCTTGGCTGTTGTTCTTACGCTCGCACCGTCAAAGCAGGCAGACTCAAATACAACAGTAGTTGTATCGTCCATGATACCGCTGTATTCGCCGCCCATAACGCCTGCTACAGCAACCGGCTTTTCAGCGTCAGCAATAACGAGCATCTCTTCTGAAAGCTCTCTTACCTCGCCGTCAAGAGTTGTGATAGTTTCTCCTGCCTTAGCATTTCTGATGTTGATAGAAGCGTCCTTAACATATCTCAGGTCAAAAGCGTGCATTGGTCTGCCATATTCAAGCATAACATAGTTTGTGATATCAACAAAGTTGTTGATAGGTCTAACGCCGCAGCCTCTGAGTCTTTCTCTCATCCAACGAGGTGACGGACCTATCTTTACGTTCTTAACGATACCGGCCATATATCTCTTGCAAAGGTCAGTGTTGTGTATCTTTACCTTGAGCATATCGTTGATATCCCCGTCAATGCCCTTGAACTCAGGTTTCTTGACTTTCAGCTCTGTGCCGAAAGTAGCCGCAGTTTCTCTTGCAAGACCGATAACAGAAAGGCAGTCAGGTCTGTTTGAAGTTATCTCGAACTCAACAGTTGTGTCATTGTATCCAATAGCCTCATGTATATCCTTGCCTACAGTCTTGTCGCAGTCATCGCCAAGAATGAAAATTCCGTCCTCTATAGCATATGGGAAATCGTGAACAGAAAGTCCAAGCTCGCCCAGAGAGCAAAGCATACCATTAGAAGCAACGCCTCTCAGCTTGCCCTTTGTTATCTTCACCTGCTTGCCCTCATGTAGAACAGATGACTTGTGCTTTGCAACTGGCACAAAATCGCCCTCGTGAACGTTCTGAGCACCGGTAACTATCTGAACAGGCTCGTCCTCTCCAACATCTACCTGAGTGATGAACATATGGTCAGAGTCAGGGTGACGCTCCATAGAAACTACCTTGCCCACAACAACGTTAGAAATATCCTTGCCCTCCTGCTCAAAGCACTCTACCTTTGAGCCTGAAAGCGTCAGAGCGGAAACAAAATCCTTTATCGGCATATCGCAGTCAACATAGTCTGCAAGCCATTTCATTGACAAATCCATTTATTATTCCTCCGTAATCTTATCATTTACCGCAGTTTTGTATCTTCTCGTCCAAGTCCTTTAAAAACAGCGGTCTATAAATATAGAAATCTTTCCACCGCTTTATGTTCACAGTATATTTTATCCCGAAATTATCAGTTATCTCAGCTTTCATGCTGTCATTGACACCATTTGTGCTGTGAACTATGGTCTTGAACTCTCTAATATCCGTATATTTTATAAGCAGTTTAGCCTTAGGCACATACATATATCTGTCAAGTAGATAAAAGGTGTTGTATTTGAACTCGCTTCCCTCTATCTCGCTTTCCAAAGCCAGCATATCCTGAGCGTCAAATTGCTCCAGCCTTGCAAGGTTCCCTCTGTATTGTTTTACCTGCCTTTTAAATCCTCTTATTCCGATAAAAAGCAGGATACCCAGAAAAATCACCAGAAACCCACATAGCACAAGCATATCCCATGCACTCTGCTGTTCTTTTACAAGCATGACCGATAACCCACCGCCAACGCCTACTATCAGCGCCATAAGTGTGCTGATAGCCGCCGACGTTACAAGCTTAGCCTTTGACGGCACAAGCTTTCTGTAAAGCCTGCTCTGGCTCATAACTTCATTCATCAGAACTGCTCTAAAAATCTCATATCGTTCTCATAAAGCAGACGCATATCGTTGATGTTGTATCTGCCCATTGTTATTCTTTCAAGACCGATACCAAATGCAAATCCGCTGTAAACCTCAGGGTCAATGCCACAGCCCTCAAGTACCTTAGGGTGTACCATACCTGCGCCGAGAAGCTCTACCCAGCCCTCCTGCTTGCACATTGAACAGCCCTTGCCATGGCAGTTGAAGCACATAAGGTCAACTTCAGCAGAAGGCTCTGTGTATGGAAAATGGTGCGGACGAAGTCTTATCTGAGTGTCCTCGCCATAAAGACGCTTCATAAGCAGCTCAAGAGTACCCTTAAGGTCAGCCATAGTGATGCCCTTGTCAATAACAAGACCCTCTATCTGGTGGAACAGCGGTGAATGTGTAGCGTCCACTGTGTCAGAACGATAAACTCTGCCCGGTGAAATGATTCTGATAGGTGGCTTTCTCTTTTCCATTGTTCTTATCTGAACAGAAGAAGTCTGTGTTCTAAGAACAACGTTCTCATTGATGTAGAATGTATCCTGCGTATCTCTTGCAGGGTGAGATTTAGGCATATTCAGTGCCTCGAAGCAATAATGGTCTGTTTCAACCTCTGGACCGTCAACGATGTCAAAGCCCATGCCAAGGAACACTTCCTCTACCTCTTCAAGAGTAGCGTTCAGAGGGTGAGGTCTGCCTATTCTTGTTTTCTTGCCCGGAAGCGTAACGTCTATAGCTTCCTCTGTAAGCCTTACCTGCTCCATTTTGCTCTTAAGCTCTTCCTTACGCTTATTGAGAGCATTCTCGATATCAGCTCTTACCTTGTTTGCAAGCTGACCGATAACAGGTCTTTCCTCTGCGGAAAGCTTGCCCATTTGCTTAAGTATGGAAGTTATCTCTCCCTTTTTGCCAAGAAATCTTACTCTGAAATCTTCCAACAGCTTGGCGTCATCAATATGTGAAAGTTCTTCTTTCGCACGCTCGTCAATGCTTTTCAACTGTTCTTTCATTACTTATCCTCCTATAAAAATAAGCCCTGCCCCGACTAAACAGGACAAGACTTTGAAATTCTTGTTTATACCACCTATCAGTAAAGAGCCAACACTCTTCCGTCCTTAACGCAGACAGACGTTCACGCTTACTAAAGACTATCTCTCATTCGGCATGACCACTCGCAAGTGAACTTCATTTTGTCAGGATATAAAGCCGCTTTCAGAAAACGCACACACGCCGCAGCTTCTCTCTGAAGACCCTTAGCAAAACTACTCTCTCGGTCATAGTGTTTTAAGTGTATTGATACAATAATATGTTATCACATTCTGCCCCACATTTCAAGGGCTTAACAAAAAGTTTACAACTACAGTCCATGCTTATGAAGCCTGTCCCACTTCATATCCTCCTCGGAGTAATAATCGTCCTCCTCGTCCTCTATCTTGTTGTATTCCTTGTGTGGATAACCTATCTTCTCATAAAAGTCATTGATAAGCACAAGCTTGCCCTTAGTGTCCTGAAAGCTCAGAGCTATCATACCGTCCTCAGGCACAAAAGCTTTCTCCCTGCCCTCTTTGTCCTTTACCACAAAGCTTGACTTCTCCACATTTTTCAGCACGCAAACGAGTCTTCCCTTGTTTGTCTGATAAGACTTCTCTACTTCCTCATAGTAAAGGCATATGTGCAAATAGCTTTTAGAAAGCCCCATGCGTTGAGAGTGTTCAATGTGATCCTCATATATCCTCGTGTAAACATCAGCGTCCCGTGAAAGCGAGTAATACCAGTACATAAGCCCGCCCACAGAACAATTGCAAGCCCCCAGCAGTATAAGCAGAACCTTTGCAAAGACCGCACTTGCAAACACCGCACCAATTATCATGATAACGACCCCAAGCAGGATATTCTTATACATATTCCTCTGCATTTTCCTGTGTTCTTCAATATCATGTGCCGCCTTGACCTGCCTCTCCGCCCTTGACAGCTTCGGAGGATATTCATAAACCGCCTGCAAAACATTCACCTCTCAACTCTTTGACTTTTCCATAGCAAGTACAGATTTTGTATAGCGTTTTTGCTTTCTAACAGAATGAAAAAAGTCTCTTATTATCATTTGAACTTTCAAAATCTTTTGATATCAACGTTCTTAATGTGTCTCTGCACTCCTCAATCTGCCTATACAGAATTGCGTTCTCAGATCTTAGTTCTTCAATCTTGTCAATCATTTTATGGTTTAATGACATAGATTGTGTCAACAGATCATACATTTCGTGATATGTTTTATCTCTCATTATTTAAGCTTCCTTTCACATTACTATTGTGCTATATGTGTCCGCTATTAGTAAAGAAAATAGATAGCCCAACAAGGTTTTGGGTTTATTCTGTGTCCGTTAGGACAGGTTTCCACATACACAACGTAATAAACGTCACTCCTCTCACTGTACTCAAAATCTAACTTGCCTCTAAACAAATCAGTCACTTCATCTATGTCTGTTTCTCCAAAAGGAATAGTATACACATCATCATAGCTTGCCTCTGACGGTGTAAGTTTGTTCTCACGCATTGAAAAATATTCTTCTAACGTATTATAATCTATGCCGTACTTCCAAAACTCCGTATAATGTTCCTTGATATACTCCGCCTTGTCTCTTGAATATGCTGTAAGTTCTGCCTTCATAGCATCAATATCAGCCTGTGTGATTTTGTCACTCTTCTTAGTTGTCGCCGTCACGACCCCCGAATACTTGCCATAGTGATTATTATTCGTCTTTTTGTCGTCCTGCTTGCAAGCCCTTATCTTGAACTGATACTTTGTCGCAGGCGCAAGCTTCTTCACAGTGTAGCTTGTCCCTGTGGTCTTGCCTATCTCTTTCCATTCGCCTTTTATGTTCTGATAAATGCGGTAATTTGTACAGCCTATCTTCGTCCAAGAAAGCTTAACGCTGTCAGTGCCAACACTGCTTACCTTTAGCCCCTTGCAAGCCTGCGGATTGGTCGCCGTGTTCCAGTTTGCGGAATATTTTCCGTAAACTTTCTTGCCCTTTACAGTCTTGTATGCCCTTACTTTAAAATTTTCTCTCGTTGCATTAGGCAGCTTCTTAACTGTGTAGCTCGTGCCCTTGCAATCCCCAAGCTTGTTGTACTTGCCGTTTTTTCGCATATAAACAGTGTAACCGCTCGCACCCTTTACCTTGCTCCAGTTGAGCTTTATCTCACTGTTTGAAAGCGTCTTAGATTTAAGCCCCGTTACCTTGCCAACACTCGCCGCTTCCGCAACGATAGTCGTCTGTGAGAATATCCCCATATCCTCCGCCGCAGGTACAACAGCCCCCGTGCCCATAAGCATTGCCGCCATAACAACAGCCGCCGTTTTCTTCATACCATTCTTCATAAAAAGCACCTCTCCCGATTCTCTATAATTCCCCATATGTCATGGTAATATTATATAATACCACAAAAACAAATATTTGTCAATACTTCTACCAAAAAAATAAAATATTCCGTTGTAGGTTTACAATAGATGTGTTACAAAACGTATCACATCTATTTTTTATGCCTAAATCCGAAAAAAATCGGAAGTAGGTATGTAGGGGGTAAAGGTTAGTATTACCCTTTACCCCCTATCGCACAATCGCACAAGCAGGCAGTAAGGCAAGTAAACACGCCTTTTACGGCTGTGCGGTCATATGCAAAAACAATCGCACACGCACAAACATAATCGCACAGAGGTGAATATAATGCCGAAACAGTCTTGTAATTGGTGTTTTACAATAAATAATCCGTCAAAGGTCAAGACCTGTGGAGAAAAGGATAAATTTAAAGATCTTACGTTTGATACTGATGAAAAGGTGATAAACTTCATTATGCAGTATGAGGAAGTAAACTATTACGTCTTTCAGCGTGAACGAGGTCACAACGAGAATACCGAACATATTCAAGGCTTTATCCAATTTAAAAACCGCAAGCGTGGTACAACCTTGCAGAATATGTTTCCACCACAGTTTTTTCACGGAGAGTTCGCCAACGGCACAGCACAGCAAGCAAGTGACTATTGCAAGAAGTCAGATACTCGCATTGGCGAGGTGCAGGAGTGGGGCGAACTGCGTGTAACAAAAGGCGGTAAGCAACTTACAAATGAGGATATCCTACAACGTATAAAAGAAGGTGCTGACGATATCCGACTTCTTGAAGAATTTCCGCAACTTTGGAATCAAATTGACCGCCTGCAAAAAGTCCGTGATTTATACGTCTTTGATAAATGGCGAAATGTGTTCCGTGATGTTCAGGTCACATATATCTGTGGACAATCGGGAACAGGTAAAACAAGAAGTGTTATGGAGCTATACGGCTATGATAAAGTTTATCGTATCACCGACTACAAACACCCTTTTGACAGTTACCACGGTCAAGACGTTATTGTCTTTGAGGAGTTCAGAAACAGCCTTCCTATTGATAATATGCTTAACTACCTTGACGGTTACCCTCTTGAACTTCCTGCAAGATATATGAATAGGATAGCTTGTTTTACAAAGGTGTACATCATATCAAATTGGAATTTTGAAGAACAGTACACCGCTATTCAGCACAAATATTATGAAACGTGGAACGCCTTTGTTAGACGTATCGACAAGATAGTTACATATAAAGACGGCATGATCTTTGAGGAAATTGACCTCAAATCATATAAATTGAAGTATAATCTTGATAAAGATGAAAACTTACAACCATAATTTCACGCTATGTTAGTGTCACGTGGAAAAAATTTAAACTCTGTAGG
>NZ_FR890772.1:0-3752 GCF_000435935.1 Ruminococcus sp. CAG:57
TCCAGCTTGTGGGCGACCATGATCTGCCTGAGATAGAAAACGAGGTGGCAGAGATAAAAAAGCTCACGAGTGTGGATTTTCAGCTTATTGCGGTGAAGGTCGATGATTGGAACAGGGAGCTTTCACCATGGGAAGCCCCTGCGGTATTTGGCAATGAGGACTTCGGCAATGGAGCGGAAGACACTCTGGCGGAGATATTAACGCTTTGCTCGGACAAGAGCAAGAATTATTACATTGGCGGATATTCTCTGGCAGGGCTTTTTGCCTTGTGGGCGGCGTTTCAAACGGAGAAATTTTCAGGCGTTGCGGCGGCTTCTCCGTCGGTGTGGTTTCCTGATTTTGTGGGGTATATGAAAGAGAATAAGATAAAATGCGACGCTGTTTATCTCAGTCTTGGTGACAAGGAAGAAAGGACGAAAAATGCGGTCATGTCAAAGGTGGGCGACTGTATCCGTGAGAGTTATGATTTGCTGACGGGGCAGGGTATCGAATGCGCCCTTGAATGGAACAAGGGCGGGCATTTTAAAGAGCCTGCTTTGCGGACAGCTAAGGGGTTTGCTTGGGTGATGAATGGAAGATAGGGGAATGGCAATGGATAAGGAAAAATTGTAAAACAGGCTTATGGTATTGCCAAACTAAGGGACAAGTCGATCAAGGGAACAAAAGAGACAATATATTTTGACAACGCATCTATTGGCGTACTTCCAGAGATCATTACGGAAAACAATATTGTTGTTGCAAGCTCCAATAATGGTGCAGTGCAGAGTATCGTAAATGAGCTTTCACTTACCAAGGAACAAATCGACTAAAAGTTTGTTGAGGAGCTTAAAGGTGCTGACTATTTTTGCAGTATCGCTCCCAAATAAAGCCTGTACTCACAATGGATTCAAATATTCTGAATATGCTTAGAGAACATTTTGGAGTGACTGAAAAATATTTATCAAATTCCGCATCAACGCAGACATTGACTGAATGTTGCCGCTACCCGTGCAAAAAAAGAATTATATATTGTTGGAGATAAAAAATTATATCTGAATTGCGGCGGTGATACGCTGTTTGATGGGCTTTTTGCGTGGCGGAACTTCTAAATTTGGGATTATAGCATGGCGGGGGTGGGAAGTCAAAGTTATTTTTCCATTACTACTATCTTGTTTGAGATATTGCTCACAGGCTTTATTTTTTTGAGCAGTTTGAATATTGGGATAAACTCCGCCATTCCCTCGACGAGGCTGTGGTCTTCAATGTGGCGGAAGTTCGGGAGAAGCTTTGCAAGCTCTTTGCCGTCCTTGACGCCCCATGTGAATTTGGCTTTGCTGCCCTCGATAGACTTTTCTTTCATACGCTTTACCATAGTGGGGCTCATTGTCTCGACCAATACTGTGACGTGTTCAAAGCGTTTGTTTATGACGTCAAATATCTCCTTTACGTTCTTTTCTGAGAGGTACATAGTCAGACCCTCGATAATGACGATAGCAGGGGCATCGTGCTCGGTTATTTCTCCGCTCCAATCGTCCATGGCGGACATTGCTATCTGGGATATCTCGCCTGATTCAGGGAGAAGCTTTTCTCTCACGGCGATAGTTTCGGGCAGGTCGAGGTTATACCAATGGGTGTAGCCGTTCATTCTGTAACAGCGTGTATCAAGTCCGCAGGCGATATTCACCACCACTGCGCCTTTGTTTTTTGCAAGATACTTGTTCGCAAGCTTATCGAGGACTATTGTCCTTGCCACAACGCCACTGTGCATTGCTGAGTCCTTATCGGCAAGTGAGAAATCATAGTTTATCTTATCTATTATCTCCACGGCTTTTGTATCTTTTATCGCACCCCTTGTTTTGGTTTCCTTTGCACGGGCATACACGGTTTGCAGCATAGTTTCAGGCACGCCTGAGAGCTTTGGTTTTTCATTCATATCCATTTTTCTTCCTCCTGTGGTGTTATTAAGATAGTTGCGACTAACTTGTTCTTTTTTATGATAGCACATTGAGGGGGAAATGTCAATAGAGGTGGGGCGGATAGGGGAGTTGGGGCAGAAAAATACCGATACAGAGGGGCTGTATCGGTGGGTGTGAGTAAAAGGAGTAAACTGAAATTTATTACTCATAAACGGAAAATTTAATAAATTCATATGGCAATCCCATATCTTCGGAATATTTGCGTATCTCTGCCTTTTCGTCATCATTCATTTCGTTATAGAATGGTCGGTCTGATACTTTCCAATATATTTTAACTTCATCTATTATCAACACATCTCCCCAAGGGGCAGCATATAATTCCCCGACTTTATATTTTCCAAGTTCTTTATATACTCTTGTGGTATAACAATATCCCAATTTCTTTAAGTAATTTTGGATAGATCCATATTCATATTCGGGAAATGATATTTTTTCAAACATACAATAGACCTCCTGCAAATGTAACACAAACTGTTTTATCCTCGTCGGTTATGATATTTAACGGGACAAGTATATCACATTTTGAAGTGATTTTCAAGGGGCTGGTTTATTTTGTCAACATAAAACTCACTGTCAGTTTCAAAGCAGTAGGCGCACAGCCGTCCACCTGAGGCACAGCCACAGTCTATGGCTATGTGTCCGTTGGCTTTGTAGGCTTCGGGTCTGCCGTGGTTTGGGATATTAGCGGTAGGGGTGTGACCTGTCACAAGGAAAGTATTCGGGTCGCTGAAATAGCGTTTTGAATAGTCGGCACGCTCCCAGATAAGCTCGTGGAGGGTATATTCATCAAGGGGCTTATCCTCGCTAAAGCCCCCAAGACCTGCATGGGTGAGGACAAAACGTTTGCCGTTTATGGTGATATCCTCATACATTGAGAAGCTTTTGAGAAACTCCATAAAGTCCATGCGGTCGGCTTTGGAGAGGGAGATAAATTCGCTGAAAGTGGGTTTTCCTCCGCTGGTGAGCCAATCGATCAGGTCTAGCCGTTCGTCTTTTGTAAGCTTGCTCACGTCATCTTTTATAAGGTGGCGGAGATTGATATAGGCAAGGTGTTCGTGGTTGCCGAACAGCGGGATAACATTATCCCGAGCCATGATGTCGTTATAGATCTCCATAGGCTTTTCGCCCCTGTCGCAGATATCACCTATGATATAGAGGGTATCGTCCTCAGAGAAGCCTATTTTTTCGAGAAGCTTAATATACTCCTCATAACAGCCGTGGATATCAGATATTGCATATGTCATAAAAGCACCTCGCTGGGTTTTGGGTCGGGTTTCTTGTCTATTCTATTATAGCATACTTAGGGGTAAAATTGGGGAGGTTTGAAAAAAATTTTTACCCATTGGCATAGAGTTCGCTTCAAGCTGTATAATGGGGATAAGCTCCTTGAACTCTTTTGGTTTATGTTATCTGAGTGAACCCTTGGTGCTTATAGGCGTTGTCACCACCGCAAGGTCTGCCACGCTGCTTTTCAGTGTGGCGAGAGCCTGTGGTGTTGTGTGGCCATTGTTTTGATAATAATTTAACTGTACCTTTATAAACTGAAATTTGTCGAACGAAAGAAAGGTTTTTGTTGTTTACTGATCATGTAAAATCATTGCTCAAATATGCAAGCGTACTTTGGATCTTCTGTAATTAACTTCTTTTCCTTCTCCGGAAAGGAAGTCGCAGTCTTTACTAAAAAGCTTGGCTCACATACAATTACTTTATGACCTGACGGATTTACAGATTTCAACAGTGATGAAGTAAAATGCTCATCGTTATTCTCATCATTTATGCTCTTATTATTCCGTTCTT
>NZ_FR890772.1:3788-4865 GCF_000435935.1 Ruminococcus sp. CAG:57
GATCTTTTGAATTGTTTAATTTTCCATTGTTCAAATTTAATATATTGCTCAAACGCTGAATCAAAACAGTCCATGGCAACTTTATGATCTCCGATATTATTTGCGATTTTGACGCATCTCATATCTATAAAACATAAGTCACTGTGAAATCCATGGCATTCAGTACCTACTATTTTATCAAACAACTGTCGAGTCAATAAAAGAAGCTCCAATCCTTCTCGACTATTATTCAGCTCATTATTACACACTATCGCTTCATCAAGTGATTTTTGAAAAGCATGAAGAAGCTCTAACACTGCGTCTCCACGATATTGTTCAGCCCTTTTCTCATCATTTATACTGCCGATACTTCCTAAATTTCCTAACAGAACTTGTCTGCACAATTCAAGGTCGGGCTGTTCAGATGCTTTCTGCTCGGCTTTTTCATATTTACCAAGGCAGGAATATACGGATAATAACGGAATGATACACGATTGGTCATGAGGCAATAATTTCTCATACAGTTTAGCGGCTTCTTCCCAAAAGATATTTGGCTCTTTGCCTTTATTTTTCCAACCTTGCTTATTTAAAGCACAAGCAAGCTTGGTCTTAAAATCCACTCTGTCTGGAAACTCTTCAAGCCCTCTACGCATTAGAGCAATACACTCTGTCATATCATCGTTATTATTTATCAGCCATTGAGCCTTATCATTATATTTCTGAATAATTCTGTTCCTGTCATTATTATAGCCAAACAATTCATCGATCGATATATGGAAATAGTTAGCTATCGATGGGATCATCTCCATGTCCGGATAACCGCCATTTGCCTCCCACCTTGAAATGGCTTGTGGCGTAACACCTAAGGCGGTGGCTAGGTCCTCTTGCTTCCTTCCTGTCACCTTTCGCAGTTCTTTTATTTTCTCACCAATTTTTACTTGCATTTAAATACCTCCGAATTATTTTATCACCGGTGTACGCTAATTATAGCATAGAGATAAACTCAGGTCAATTATCAATTCGTTGTTTCGTACTCAATGGTTCGTTGCTTTATAAAAACGTCCAAGTGGGCAACATCTCCCGACTTTGCCACTGAAG
>NZ_FR890772.1:4913-9965 GCF_000435935.1 Ruminococcus sp. CAG:57
ACAGAATATTCAACTGTCCAAAAATTGTTACCACAAATCTAAAAAATATGGTATAATATTAGAAATACAGTTTGGAGGTGTGATTATGGAATCTGGAAAAAACAACAGAAACAAGGATATGCTTGACGATTATATAGGCTACAAGCTGACAACAGAAAACAGCTCTCAGCATAGTTCGTTCAATCTCAAAGGAATCGTTGTCGCTGTGTTGATCATCATAGGGATAGCCATGATCTATGATGCCCTGTGCCCCAAATGCGCACACTCAGGCTGTGACAATACTCCTGAAGAAGGCAGCAGCTACTGTTTGATACATGACCCTAAGTATTACAATAATAAGAACAGCTATACTTCAGTATTCACAACTGCTACAACATCACGTCCGAAAACCACTACAGCAAGTAGTTCAGCTACCAGAGCTACCCGTAAGAATACCAATAAAACCTCAACCAGTAAATCTGCTGAGTATGATGCTCATGATTATGACGACCCAGAGGATCTCTATGAAGATCACTATGATGATTTCTATGACTACGAGGATGCAGAGGATTATTGGGAGGAGAATAATTGACTCTTTTTTCATACAAGAAAAAGCACAAATGCAAAAGACGTTCCATTTGGATAAAATGAAACGTCTTTTGTTTGATAATAGTTTTATCGTAGTCCTATAAACAAGAAAATGTAATTTCTACATGACAGACGGATAAATCTGTGAGATATTGTCCCGTATATTCTACTTTCTAAAATCTCTGGGACTGCACCCGTAGGCTTCTTTAAAGGCTTTTGAAAAATAGCTGTGATCGTCAAAGCCGCAAAGCCCACAGATAGCATTTATCGAGTCAGATGTGTTTTTTATCATATATGCCGCATTGCGCAGACGATAATTTTTTAGATATTCAAACGGCGACTGTCCTGTTATGTTCTTAAAACACCTCAGCACTTCGCTTTTGCTGACAAATGCCGCTGACGCCAGTTATATGTAATGGAGAATAGTATTAATAGGAAAGTGTATATCAATATAGTTTTTTCTGTGGATTCGGTATAGCTTTAGGCTTTGACTAAGATTTTAAGTACAACACCTAAATGACCTGTCCGTAATTATCCTAGCGAAGATAAGCCCCAAAGGCAGAGCTAGTATTATCAGCAGGGCAGACGCAAGCCATGACGCAGATGTTTCAAGGGACATGACGCCCAAATTATAGAAAGCCTTGTAAAGATATAATCCCGGAACCATTATGACTATGGACGGAACGGTTATGGATATTCTCGGATAGCCCACATACTTTTTCAGCAGCGAGGCGAGTATGCCTGCGGTGAATGCCCCCACAAACGCAGCAGCTGCCGGAGGAAATGAAACAAGGTCAACAAGTTCCAATCTCAGAGTGTTTGCAAGTGCACCTATAACTGCCGCAGAGGCTGCAAGCTTGACAGGGCTGTTGAACATAACGGAAAATCCGAAAACCCCGCAGAAACTTGCCGCAAGTCTGAACAGTATGAACTGCCATAAGGTAAGGTGCAGAGGCAAAAAGTCCATTGGCGTAAGGTGCAGGATAAGTGCCATTAACCACGCCGTCATTGTGGCTACAATTATAATGATGAGGGCGTAGGTCAGCCGCTCGATGCCCGAACGCATATCGAGCTTTGAAAGGTCTATGCCGCTTGTGATGAACGGAAAACCAGGTATAATAAAAAGCATTGCACATATGTAGCCTGCCTCATGCTGCATTTTTATATTGAAAAGTATTTTCGCAAGTTCAAACAGCCCTGCATATGAAAGGCACGCCGCCGATACTGAGGCAACTATTCCAAGCACAAGGGTAAGGTGGTGCTTTGTGAATTTGCTCCGCACATAATTGCCAATGCCTGCACCGAAAAATGCACATATCATCTCGGTCAGTCCACCGCCAAGCAGAAATGTGAACGCTCCGCAGGCAAGTGCCGCCGCAAGGCCCAAAACAGGCGGCGAGTAAAGTCCGTGTATCTTTTCGATATCGTCAAGTTCATTGTGGACCTGTTCGCAAGTCAAACTATCGCAGCGGCCGACAAAATCGTTGATGAAATTTTCAAGACGTGTTAGCTTTGAATTGTTTACTCCCGTGTTAGTAAGGCAAAGAGACTGCGAAAAGCAAGCCTCGCCGTCAAAACAGGTGTAGTTTATGGACATAAGCCCGATATCTGCTGTGCAGGTCAGTCCCATACATTCCGACATGGTGTTCATGGAACTTCTCACACGCCACGCTCCTGTTCCGCAGGAGAGAAACATCATTCCCACCCTGCCTATAACAGAGGCTTTTTCTTTTAGGCTCGCCTTTGATACTGGCTCGTCCTTTTCGGCGTCTGTGAAATCGTGCCATGGGATATCCATGTGATTTTTCTTAACTATAGTTTGTGACATTCAGTATCACTTCCGTTTTTAAAGATCAAGGCTGTCTGAGCCTGCTTTTTTCATCATTTCCTCACGGCAGGCAAGCACAATGCCGTCTATCTCGCTGAGGTGCATGAGCATTTTCTTTTCAAACTGATGAACAGGCAGTAAAACGCCGATCTCATCAAATGATTTTCCAGCCTTTTCGCCTGTTTCCTGTCCGTAATAGACCATTGCAGTTGGGGCAGTCTGCTGTATCTTGTGGAAAGTATTCCATATAACATCATAGGTCTGAGCCTCGGAAAGTCCAAGCTTTACAGTGTCAGGCAGGGCGTAAAGTATAAGCACGCCACGTCTTTTGTCAACACGCTTTTCCTTAATGTTCATTCCGTCGGTATAGACCCTCATAAGGTCATATCCGTCTGCAAGATAAAGCTTTGAACGTGGTGCACAGCTGTGGTTTTTGTACACATCACGAAATTTCTCGAACTCATGCTTTGTGACAAGCTTTTTCTTTTCTTCAATGACATCGCCTTCAGGGGTCGTAAGGAGTTCAGGATTTTTTCCGGCTTTTCCGTGAAAACGCTTTGGTATAAGGTAAGCCTCTCTCAGCAGATCGAAAAGACTTCTTCCACAAAGCTCCAGAAGAAGTGCACTTATATCACCGTTCGTATATGCGGTCAAAAGCACCTGCACAAGATGTTTTGGGTCAGGATCGGTCTGCATATCGTCGTCACTAAGGTGATCGTAAAGCACGCTGCTGAGCCTTTCGCAAGCTCCTTCCGATGCCATTATCCTTGAAAAAAACTGTTCGACTTCATTTTCTTTTGGCAAAACTGTTGGCATATTATTATCTCCTTTCATGTATGTCATATCTCAGCATTTGCAAACATATTACACTTTTTCAGTATCATTTTTTGTATCTCTGTAGCGGCGGCATTGAGTTTTTTGTCTGCATTTTCTGCAAGAACGATGCTCCTCTTTGGAAACTCTTCATCAGTTTTCAGAATATAAACATCGCCGCTTTGTGCCATTGGTTCAGGTATAAGGCCTATGCCAAGGTTGCTTTTCACAAGCGGCATTATCTGATCGGCAGTTGCGACCTCTATATCCGGCTGAAAATCTATTCCATGCTGGAAAAAGAAGTCGGAATAGAAATCATATGTCCTTGTGTTTCGGTTAAGTGATATTATAGGGTGGCTGCAAAGTTCCTCAAGAGTGAGCGTTCGCTTTGCAAGATCCTTTAGCTTTGTGCTGCATATGATAAGTTCACGGAACTCTCTGAGTTTATGAAAATTCAGCGAGCCCTCTGTGCTTATCGGCGTTGTTACCACAGCGAGGTTTGCAATGCCGCTTTTGAGAGCAGTCAGTGCCTGAGGGGTTGAATGGTTCAGCAGCTTTATTTTTATTCCCGGATATCTTTCATGGAACTCATTGAGAAGTGGCAGCATAACGCCGTGAAGTGCGGTCTCCGTCACACTTATGGTGACAGTTCCGCTTTGCAGGTCGTTGGCTTTTGAGATCTCATCTTCGCCCTCTGTAATAAGTTCCACCGCCTTTGAGATGTGCTCGTAAAGTATCTCTCCCTCAGGGGTAAGCGTGACGCCGTTTTTCATTCGATTGAAAAGCGTGCAGCCAAGTTCTCCTTCGAGTATTTTTATCACCCTTGTGATATTAGGCTGATTTGTGAGCAGCACTTTTGCCGTTCTTGAAAAGCTGCGGTTCTTTGCGGCATAATAAAATATCTTATAATATTCGTAATTTATATTCACTTTATCACTTTCTTGCTATATCAATATTTTATATCTTTCATATCAATTATATATTTGACTTATATATCTGAGATAATTATAATGGAAAAAGGAGAAAATTAAAGTGTATAAAAATATTTTTCTTGTTAATTTTTTATGAAGGAATATGATAAAATGATGTTACGATCAAGAAAACAAATGTCTGAAACCAATATGCTCATGATACTTCTGACCATATCAGGGGGCTTGCAGGACGCATATTCGTATTTTGTGCGAGGTGAAGTTTTTTCAAATGCACAGACGGGAAACATTGTGCTTATGAGCACATATGTCGCAAAAGGCAACTGGCACAGGGCGTTGCACTATCTTATACCTGTGCTGGCGTTTGCAATGGGGATTTTCATAGCCGAGCGTCTGCACGCACGTTTCAAGGACGTGGGATTTATACATTGGCGGCAGATAATAGTTTTCACGGAAATGGTGCTGCTTTGCATTGTGGGGTTTATACCGCTTGGCGGTTCATACGATTTTGTTGCGAATGCACTTTCATCATGTGCCTGTGCAATGCAGGTGCAATCGTTCAGGAAAGTAAATAGTTATCCATACGCAAGCACGATGTGCATAGGAAATATGAGAAGTGCAATGGAATCCATAAGTGCATACATGAGGATAGGGGACAAGTCGCTGCTTAGGAAATCGCTGCAATATTTTCTTACGATATTCGTATTTGCCTGCGGTGCAGGAATAGGTGGAGCATATTCATTATACATAGGCAATGAGTTTATATGGATATCTTGTGCATTGCTGCTTATATGCTTTGTGCTTATGTTTATAAAGAGTGAGAATGATATGATGAGGGAGGATATGTAGGGCACATTTCGGTTAGTATTGTATTATAAAGGTCAAAAGCCGCAAGGTCAGACAGCTTTTTTCGCA
>NZ_FR890772.1:10020-12470 GCF_000435935.1 Ruminococcus sp. CAG:57
AAAACTGATTTTATGTAGTATAATTATATAAAAAAACAGGAGGAAAAGCTATGTCAAACTTAACGATCAGATTTTATTCAAATTGCCTGCGGAGATATACCACGTTTAAAATGTACCTGCCATGTGATATAAGGCAGGACTGGGGGCAGACAGATACGAAATACTCGGAAAACAGCACCAAAACGCTTTTCTTGCTGCACGGTTTTACAGGCGACGCAGAAAACTGGGTGCCTGAATATCTTTCGGACAAGTATAATTTTGCGGTAGTTATCCCCTCGGGCGAAAATTCTTTTTGGCTGGACGGACGCTCGACTGGTCATCAGTTCTGCAAATTCGTCGGCGAGGAGCTTGTGGACTATGTAAGACGAGTTTTCAGACTTGCGAAAGACGGCAGTGAAACATACATTATGGGTCTTTCAATGGGCGGATTTGGTGCACTTCATACAGCATTTGCATATCCAGAAACCTTTGGCAAGGTTGCTGCATTATCTTCGGCTCTTATCGTACACGAAGTTGCAGGAATGTCAGAGGGGCAAGGCAACGATGTGGCGAATTATGAATATTACAGAGAATGTTTCGGCGAAACCTCTGAGGTGCTGAACAGCAGGAACAATCCCGAATTTCTTATAGACAAACTTCAGCGAGAGGGCAAAAATATCCCAAATATATTTATGTGCTGCGGTACAGAAGATTTCCTGCTTGAAAACAACCGTGATCTTCACAAATTTCTTGAAAGCAGAAACGTTTCTCACGAGTATTTTGAAAGCAAAGGCAACCACGATATGATTTTTTGGAGTGAGTATGCTGA
This sequence comes from Ruminococcus sp. CAG:57, assembly GCF_000435935.1. NCBI lineage: Bacteria > Bacillati > Bacillota > Clostridia > Eubacteriales > Oscillospiraceae > Ruminococcus > Ruminococcus sp. CAG:57. The sequence goes on from NZ_FR890772.1 coordinate 10,829, forward strand.
AAAGGCGGTCAAGTGGATGTTTGAGGAGAAGTAAGAGCGGTGATGTCTTTGCGGTTTCTTATGTGATAATATGAAACACAAGAAACCTCATACAAACTGCACAATATAAAAATACCCCTTGAGAAAGGGATTTCTCCTCTCTCAAAGGGTAGGTTGGCAAACTGGAATTTATCTGTCTCTTTCTTTATTTTTATCAGCATTTGCTCTTCTTTTTATTCTTAATATTAAACTATCAGGACTTTTCTTTTCTTCCGTATTTTTGCCTGCATTAGCTCTTGCTTTTATTCTTGATATCAAATTATTTGTATTTTCTTTTTTATTCTTTTCCATATAATTAACCTCCCTACAAATTCCGATTTGTATTTCTGTTTGTTTTAAAAATGGGCAATCCCGATTGGAATTGCCCATTAATTCAACAAATTATCTTACTATGTTTACTCCAACGTCTTCATCGTAGGGAAATACCAACACCGCCTTTTTATATCTTTCCAAAAGCTCGCAAACCCTTGATTTTACCGGATTTGCGACGTTTTTGTTTTTTACGAAAGTTTATATATTCTCGCAAAACCTACGCCATTTTGGCGTAAAATTGGCGTAGGTGGATATGGTGGAGTGGTGGGATTCTACTATAAAACAGTTTAGATTTTATTGGGCTGAAAAAATTAAACAGCTTTTTTAGAATCTATCTTCCAACTCATCGTTTAAAAGCTTTTCTTTAATGATAATAGTGTTCTGCCATTGATATTCTCGCTTGACAATTCGTAGATCTCATCTAACTCAAGCATTAAGCCGGTGGGGTTTCGTCCTATTATTACATATTGGTTTTGCGCATCAAAAGCAATATAGTGCCTCATTTTATCGTCCAACAGAATATCTGCATTGTCTATTACAAAAAGCTTATCCTTCGAATTTTTTATCGAAGCTTTGTAATTCTTTTTTTGGTCAAGGTAATTAAAGCACCTTATTCTTTTATCATTTGCAGACAGTTCTTCAATAAATGAATACAGAGCGGATTTGCCAACGCCAGAGTCGCCTGTGATAAAAGTAACGTTGTAATCAAAATGTAGATCAATGATGAAGGAAGTGTGGGTAGTATTGATCTCTTGCATCACGATCGGTTTAATCTTCATCGCTCCACCACTCCTTCAATTCTTCATAATCATCTATTTCTCTGCATTTCTTCTTACTCTTATCATACACGTTCACTCGTGTCATATCAAATGATATAAGCGGATAATCACAACAGATTTTTCCTTCGTCAAGAGAATAGATCATATCAAGAGCATTATCACCACATTCTCTTATGTCAAAAATCTTATCAGTATTGTACATTATATTCAATACCGTCTTGCAACTACCGGAAAGCTTATCGGTGTTCAAAGTTGTCCCGTCAAAGCGTGATTTAATCGTATACGGCCCGGTCAATTCAGCGTGGTCAATTTTTTCAATTACTCTATTTGCCCTATTATCCAGCATTTGAGCAGTATATTTGTTAAAATAAACATCGTTCAATTTAACAGTTTCTATTGATTTGGGTATCTGACCGTGTTTATATATTGTAATCATTTATTACCTCTCTAACTGCAACATATCTTTTAAAATGGAACACTGATAAATTTGTCTTGCCTTATCTTCTGAAGAA
>NZ_FR890773.1:0-2451 GCF_000435935.1 Ruminococcus sp. CAG:57
GCCCAAATTGCATGAGATGCAATTTTATCATCTGTAGCAATCTCTTTGCCGGACAGTATTGCATCTTTTAAAAGTGTCAGTTCATCTGCTAAACGCGCCGGAAGAACAGCAAGTCCCATCACTTCAATCAATCCGATGTTTTCTTTTTTGATATGATGTAAGGTAGGATTCGGATGGAACACACCTAACGGTCTTTCTTTCGTTGTAATATTGTTTCTCAATAACAAGTCGCATTCAAATCCAGAAGAAGTTGCTCTTGCAATTGGAGTAATTGTATTATGCAGAATTCCGTCTGTTTCTGCAAAAATTCCAACCACTTCATCCGTATATGTTCTCCATTTTGTTAAAATATCAGCACATGCAGCTGCCAAAGCCGTCCTGTTTTTTGAAGAAAGACGTATCACAGACATCGGCCATTTTACAATGCCGGCACTAACATTCATATAATTATTCAAAAGAAATGTTCTTTCAATCGGTGCTTTTGCCATTGCAAAATTATAATTGCCGCCTTGAAAGTGTTCATGCGTTAGAATGGAGCCGCCTACAATAGGAAGGTCTGCATTTGAACCGATAAAATAGTGTGGAAATTGCTCAACAAAATCAAACAGTTTATTGAATACCTGTGCATTAATTGTCATAGGAATATGCTGTTTATTAAAGACGATGCAGTGTTCATTATAATATCCATAAGGAGAATACTGCATGAACCAATCTTGGCTGTTGATATTCAACTTTACCGGACGAAGATTTTGTCTTGCAGGGTGTGTCTGGTGACCTGCGAATCCCATATTTTCAACACAAAGCTGACATTGAGGATAGGCTGATTTTTTTTGCAATTTAGCAGCAGCAATATCACGAGGATCTTTCTCCGGCTTAGAACGATTTATAGTAATGTCAAGTGTTCCATATTCTGATTCATATGTCCACTTTAAATCTTTCGCAATTCTTTCAGCACGAACATAGTTCAGGCTTTTACTAAAAGCATAGTACCATTCTGTAGCTGCTGATGGCGAAGCAGAATATTTTCTTTGAAATGTGGCATTAACTTCTCTCGGCATAGGTGTGAAAACACCCATAACTCTTGTATCGAATAGATCACGTTGTACAGCAGTGTCTTCAATAATTCCTGCTTTTACTGCATAGTCGATCAGGGGTTCAAGAAGTTCTTCAATATTTCCCGTGAGTGGTTCTTTATCATTCCAGTCAGTCAGTTTTAGTATATCCATGAGCTGATTTCTAACAACAAAAATATCGTCATTTGTAATCAAATCAGCTTCTATTGCATGACGGATTAATCCGTTTATTGCCCTGTATATCATGATAACACCTCTTTTCAAAAACCATCTGGATGATTCTTATGCCAATTCCATGCGTCAGATATAATTTCTTCAAGGCTATCATGTACAGGATTCCAGCCGAGAATTTTTCTTGCCTTTTCACTGGAAGCCACCAGTCGTGCAGGATCTCCAGCACGCTTTGGCGTTTCAATTGCCGGAATCGGGTGCCCTGTCACTTTTCTTGCTTTATCAATTACTTCTTTTACGGAATAGCCGACACCATTTCCAAGATTGAAAATATTGCTTTCGTTTCCGTTTTTCAAGTACTTTACAGCGAGAATATGTGCCTGAGCCAAATCGGTAACATGGATGTAGTCTCTGATACAAGTTCCATCAGGAGTATCATAATCTGTTCCATAGATGGAGATACTTTCTCTCTTTCCATTTGGGACTTGAAGGATCAAAGGAATCAAATGACTTTCCGGATTATGAGCCTCGCCGATTTTACCTGATTTGTCTGCTCCGCAAGCATTGAAATAGCGGAGAGAAACGTATCTTAGACCATGAGCTTTTGAAGTCCAATAGAACATCTTCTCCATAGCAAGTTTGGTTTCACCATATGGATTGGTTGGCTGTGTTCTGTCTGTTTCAAGAATCGGAATATTTTCCGGTTCACCATAGGTGGCAGCGGTTGAGGAAAATACAATTTTATCAATATGGTGTTCAACCATGGAATCCAAAAGAATTTTTGTTCCGCAGAGATTATTATCGTAATACTTTAGTGGATCGACAACGCTTTCTCCAACAAGAGAATATGCTGCAAAGTGAATCACTGCATCTATCTGTTCGTTTTCAAAAATATTATCAAGAAACGCCTTGTCATGCAAATCACCCAGATAAAATTTCGCATCTTTCGGAACAGCTTCGATGTGTCCGGTTGCAAGATTGTCTGCAATAATAACGCTTTCTCCGGTGCGAATCAACTCTAAAGCTGTGTGAGAACCGATATATCCTGCACCGCCTAAAACAAGTATACTCATTATTCCCTACTATTATTTGATTTCAATACCGCCAAACGGTCTGATTGTCATAATGTAGCACGAATTTTGTCCAAATATTCTGTCCATTTCCGATCTATATGCATTGACAAGATCATTTGGTACAAATGCCTGAA
>NZ_FR890774.1:0-148 GCF_000435935.1 Ruminococcus sp. CAG:57
TCTCAGGACAGTCATTATACGAAACCAAAAATCTGCCTTTGATATCAAGCAGAGCGTCACGCAGTCTGATATGATCTTTTGCAGTAAACCCTACGTCCTTGTAGTAATTCTCTGTAGCAAAATACGGCGGATCGCAGTAGAAAAAGCT
>NZ_FR890774.1:286-1301 GCF_000435935.1 Ruminococcus sp. CAG:57
ACATCGAATGCGGCTGACTTCCAAAGCTGTCAAGACCGCTTGCATAGCTGTAACGTATAAGCTGATAAAACTTAGCCGCTCTGTCAACGTCATAAAGCCTTGGCAGTATTCCACGCTTATGCAGGCTTGAAGTCAGGTCAAAATCCTCTCTTGAATCGAGCACATATCTCAGCTTGTATTTGAGTCTGTTCGGTTTATCTCTGACGCATCTGTACAGGTTCGTAAGGTTTGAATTGAAGTCATTATACACCTCAAAATCTGCACCTGGCGGCTTGTGAAACAACACCCAGCCTGCACCGCCGAACACCTCTATATACCTTTCATAGTAAGGCGGAAATCTTGCAAGAACCTCGTCACGAAGATTTTTCTTTCCCCCTACCCATGACATAAAACTGTTCATGTTTTTCCTTTCTGCCGTTAGAACCAACAGCAGAAAAGTCGCTTTGCAAGCACCAGATTTTTGATCTGCTGTTGGCAAAACGACCTTAATAAATATTAGATTTTACGCTGTTTTCAGCCCTTGATTATCGGGTCAACATAGCTGAATATTATGCGTTTCTGTTCAAGGTAGCCGTCGGCTTTGTTTACCTCATTACACAGCTCCTTGTATTGCTTTTCCGAAAGCACAGGCTTTGTTGCTCTCAGCATTGCAGGAATATTACCCATACAGAACTTGAAGTCTACTTTGGCTTTAACTCTGTTTGTGTGCATCTTTGACCTCCTTATCAAGACGTGCGATCTCTTTTTCAGCAGACTTAAAAGCCACGGCAAGAGAACCTATCATCATTCCAATGAACAAATACGTCATTTACATCATCTCCATTTCCATATCCTCATCTTCTGTCTGTTCATCATCGATAGAAGTGATCTCAACATACTCGCCGATAACATTCAAGGCCTCATAGTAACTGCCCGAAGATGTTATTCTGCTGCACATTTCCTTTGCCTCATCATACATTCCGTTCCTTTTCAGCGTTTTTGAGGCTATGCCAATAAGATTAAATATATTTCCGTC
>NZ_FR890775.1:0-6522 GCF_000435935.1 Ruminococcus sp. CAG:57
CGTGCCGAGGGTTCGAATCCTTCTGCCCCTGCCAGAGTGTTTTATAAGTCGTAGTCGTTTTGTCTGCGACTTTTTTTGTTTATCTTCTACAAATTTTGCAGTATCAATTTGTATAAAGATACGAATTATTGGAAACTTATAAATAAAACTATTGACAAAATTATGATGTTGATTTACGATATGAGTGTACACGAAAAACATCATATTTTGACATTGGACAATAATGGTATTCATATCTGCTTTGCTTTAATTGGTATATTAGGTCGCTTTTTGATGTTTTTCAAAAGGTGGCTTTTTTATTTATATGGTAAAAGGAGTGGCAGATTTGAATGAGTTGGATTTTGACTTGATGGTACGATTGATAGCATGTGGGCTGTTTGAGAAACGGCAGTGTAACGATAAGTATAGTTACAGTAGCAAGCTTTTTGCTGGGATAAATAGGCTTGCAGCTTTGGCGGCTGTGAATGAGCAATATGATATGCTTTCAGATCTCCATGAATGTGCTTTTATTGAGAATTATGCTGTGAAGCCCGTGAAAACGTGGTTTGAGGGGTGGAATAATTATTTTGTCAAAATGGTGGAAAAGTTTGATCTTTATCATATAAATGCGCTGATAGAGTTAAGTGAAAATCGTAGATATACTCTCACCGACGATTGCGTTGATCTTATTTCTGATTTAGAGAAAGATTACGCAAATGACTTGGAACAGCGTTACATTTATTCTCTTTTGTCTAAGCTTTCCAACGAGTTGTATGTGGCTGTGCGTCGGTTTATTGTGGAAAATCCAATTTGCGCTGATGAAAAAATGAGTGAATTTAAAATGGAGCATTGTCAAGACTTTAAGATGATAAATAAGATATTCTCGGAAGCCTACGAAAATGTTCCAAACGGGAGTTATGTTTGTCCGAAATGCGGTTGGACAATGACTTTTTATGGTGTGCAGGCACAGTGCTGTAATAAAAGTTGTTTGAAAAATATACCGAAAAAAGATGATTTGAAGCCATTGAGATTTCAGGACGGCAATTGGCGGCTTAGGCATGGTGTTATGAGATATATGTGTTTGCCTGGGCAGTTGGAGTTGAAAATACAGAAAATTGCGGAAAAATGTGGTTGCGGGGCGGAGCTTTGGCCTGACAGAGATAAGTATGATGTAAAGATAACTTTGCCTGACGGGCAGGTTTGGGCTATTGACGCAAAGACCCACAGAAATCCTTATATGCTGAAAAAGAGCATTGAAAATGACTATGTTTTTACTTATACTAAGGCGCAAAAAGTTTTTTATGTTGTGCCTGACGATTGTTTGACGGATTATCCTGATTATTGCAAGATATGCAATGATGCGTTAGGAAGCAGTTTTCCTGATTCAATTGCTAAATGCGTTTCCATGAGAATTTTTTCAAAAGAGCTGAAAGGAGAGGTGGAAGATGTCAAGCTTAGAAACTATCAAAAGAAGTCTTAGAAATTATCTTCCAACTTCTGTGAATATTGATGATTTCATCAAGGCGGAAATGACCCTTGCTCTTTTGGAAAAATGCAAGCCTGAGGGTGACCCCACAAAGGCGTATCTTCTGCTTCATAATTACAGCCTTTTGGGTGAGGTAGTTTGCGATGAAACTGCTTTTCTGCTTCAAAAAGCTCACAGACTTTTACATTCTTGCAGTTCAAAGATGAATTGGGCAAAGGTTCTTGAAAATTACCGCAATGCTCAGTCCGAGTTTTGTTTGTATATTTTTACAGAGAAAATCGAAAAGGGCAGCAAGGTCTTGAAATTTGCCCGAAACACTGAGCTGGCAGTTGAGCCTGACCGTGCGGACGTTTACTTTGAATACATCAGAAAACACAAGGAAGATAGGCATTTTGAGTATGCAAAGGGCGGAAAATACAGCTACAGCATTAAGGACAAAAAAAGCTCCACTGTATATAGCGCTGATGTTAAAATACCTGACCGCACGCCGCAAATGCCTGTAAGTCCTCCGCCTAAGAAAACCAGAAAAAAGATAAGTGTTTCTACAGATGAGTTGCTTGCAAGTGCGGCTGAAATGGCTGAGAAAAAGCCTGATGATTATTGCTATGCTATACTCAAAAGCAACACCCTAAAAGCTGTCACGGAGGGCAATGTTAAGAGGGCGAAAAGGCTTGAGATCGACAAGATAACAAACCTTGTTGGCATGGTCGGTTCAGGAAAATCCACTCTTATGAAAGTGCTGTCTTATCATCTTGCAAAGGCTGATAAAAAGGTCGTTCTTGTGCTTGACACTGTTTCAAGTGTGCTGGAGATGTGTTCTTATTTATCTCAGTTTGGAGTTAGTGTTTCACCTGTGATAGGCAGGAGCGGACGTGAAAAATACATCGATCAGGTGGCGAAAGCTCATGAAAAATATTTGCAAAATGAGTATTCTAAGTATCTCACTGCCCCTTGTATTATCGACGGCATGGCAAAAAATAAGAGCGACAAAAGTTCTGCGCCAATGTTTGGAAACGAGCCGTGCAGGTCGCTTATGAAAAATAAAAAGCACTATAATTGCCCTTATATGGATATTTGCCCTGCGGTGAGAATGTACCGAGATGTTTATACGTCAAATGTTATCGTGACCACTGTGCAGGGGCTTGCGGCGATAAGGCTTTTGGGGGATAACAAGCTGTTTTTGGAATATGTGCTGGAGCAAGCCGACCTTGTGATATTTGATGAATGTGACAAGGTGCAGAAAACACTTGACGAGTTTTTCACACCGTCAGCAAGCTTTGATAAGTTTAGGCAGAATGCGGCGGCTTTGTGCAGTGAAGTCATGAATATGGATACAGAGGTACTTGAGAGCTTGGACGATAATGAAAAAGAATATGTTGATAAGCTTTCTATTTCTGTTAGGGTTTGTATGGCAGTTAGAAATGCTATAAACTCTTACGGCAGCAAGTGGCAGACCATACTTAGCAGGACGTTTTCGGCTGAGATACTTTATAACAGCCTTTGCAAAGATAATAAGGGCAATAAGTATATATCTGACAAGGCGTTGGCTCATATGCGACGTGTGACCCTTGGAATGGATAATGATAAGGATATTGAGTATTTGATGATGCTTGTACTATCTCAACAGAAAGAAAGTAAGAAATTATCCGAAGCATTTAATGATTGGCTCACGGACAATAACTGTAAGCCTGACAAGACTTTTTCTGACCATATCAAGCTTTATCTTGTGGTGGCGTCGTTCGATAATTACATCAGGGAGATAAGTGATTCCTATTTGTTTTTGCCGTATGAGCGGAAAACACAGCAGGAGCTTACTGACTTTTTGTCTACACGTTTTACCGCACAGCAGAAAATTCTCCCTTCATCTGCAATGGGTAATCTTTTCGGCATGAAGAACGATCCGCAAAAGGGGCTTATTCTTTACCGTCAATACGCATTCGGACGTGCGCTTATGGACCGTATGCCTTGGCTTCGGCTCACGGAGGAGGGTCAGCCCGCAGGACCTAATGTGCTGATGCTTTCAGGGTCAAGCTGGGCGGACGGCTGTTTGCAATATCATGTCAATGTGCCTGTGAAGTATCTTCTTGAAGCGGAGGAGTGGAAGCGCAGGAAGATAGCGGAGTCGAAAATGATAGACCTTGGAACGGCTATAAGAGTTTCAGGCAGTGGCAGTGAAGAACGTGAAGAGAACCTTACAGAGGTCATAAAAAAGATAATGAGGACAATAGAAGCGGAGCTTCGCTCTGAGGGAAAACTGCTTATGATAGTGAACAGTTACAGCGAAGCACAAACTGCGGCAAATTATCTCAACAGACTTTTGTCGAATGGAAAGACTGTGGCATGTATGTGCAGGGAAGCAGATGAATTTGACGAGAACATGATACTCAGGAGCGAGATTGCAGACTTTTCAGATCATTCGGCTGATATAATGGTAGCCCCTGCGCAGGCGATAGAGCGAGGTTACAATATCGTTGACAAGGACGGTCATTCGGCGTTTGGAAGCGTATTCTTTTTGGTGCGCCCAATGGAAGTTCCTGACGAGATATCTTCAAAATGCACAAAGTTAAACGGCTATCTTGAAAGACACTGTGTTCTGTCGGGGAAGAAAAACGCTTTTGACAGGGCGGCAAAGCTTCGCAGTGAAGCCACAAGGCAATGGTCGCTCATGGAACGTCAGGGGAAAATGCAGTTAAGCTCTCTTGACCCTGTGATGAAGCTTGACGTAACGGCAAGCTTGTTTGTGCTTATTTTGCAGATATTCGGACGGCTTTGCAGGATAACGGACGAGAGCAAGCCTGCGCCGAGAGTTTATTTTGCAGACGGAGCTTTTCGCCGTTCTGAGAAAAATACTGCAGGCTATGACCTGCTAAACGAGCTTATAGATTATCTTGACAGCATGATTGACAACAAAAAAACGGGAAAGATAGCAGAAACGCTTTATCAGCCGTTTTATGAAGCATTCAAAAAAGGAGTTGAAAAAAATGAATTCGCCGATATATCCGATGACATTTATTCCGAAGAAGAGGAATTTTAAGCTGTATTATCTTGCTTTTCCAAAGCCTTGGAAAGAACTGCTCATACAGTTGCAAGTTTCTGCTAACAAAAAATACGATCCGGAGTATTATATGAAGCTGTTCGGCTTGAAAGCATGCCTGAACGGGTGGCTTGACGAAGTTGTAAACGTGGGCAACATGAAAGCAAATTCTGATGACAGCAGGTGGTTCGTGTCTTTGAACGAGCCTGATGTTCATAAGATATGCAAGATAATGAAAATATGGGTCACGGCAGAATATGAGCTGAATGATAAGGCGACCTCGGAAACAAAGGCGATAGCAGAAAAGTTTAAAAGAGAGATAGACCCTGATGTGCTGAGACATGGTATCACCTCGGAAGAAGTTTGCCTTTTCAACGAGGACGGCACTGCGGCGGTGGACTATGCCTTTGACGCCTTTGCGCTGTATGTGGCGAACTCTCTTAATGGAAAGACCATACCCTTTTTCGGTCAGAAGCTTACGTTCAGCAATTGTGGCTTAAAAAAGCTTGTTAGCCAGCCTATAGAATATAAAGGTCAATACTATTCCTACGGGCTTGAATTTTCAGTTCAGACAACTCCGCCCCAGCGTGAGTGTATGCTTCTTGTTTTTCCAAGCGTGAAACGCTTTGTTTCAAATGCGTGGAAAAAGAAGATATATCTTAAAGAGAACATAAACGCTCTTGTGAAAATGTCTGAAAATAAATACAGAGTTATGAAAATGAAGCAGCAGCGAAAAAATATTGATAAAGAAAAGACAGAATATTTTCGTGATTGGAACTATGCTGACATAAACTGCTATGGGTTGTATCATAATAACTCAAATTTTCCTGCGGCGGACGAGGTGCTTAAACACCCTGAAATTTATGTGGGCAAAAATGCGAGACCGCAGATACTTTTGCCTTATAAATTCGGCATGGATTTCACTAATATGAATATCGGCACGGGCGTGTCTGTAAAGGAAAAATGTGAGTTTTATCATCAGCTGACGCCGCTTCTGAAAGATATAGCAGAGCCTATGGGCGAGGTGAAGTCTGTGCGGGCGATACATTATAATAAGCCTGACAAAAAGAAATTTGAGGCGGCTGATATCCAGAAAATGCGCAGAGAAAGGCTGAAAGTCTGCACGGGCAGGGATAAGATCACTCTTGAGATATACGGTCATGACAGCGACGAGCCTTTAAAAAACGCTATTATGGAGGATATCTGCCAGTATTTTGGCGACACGGACGGCTCAGATGTGAAAATAGAGATAGAAAAGCGCAGTATAGGCTCTCTTGGGGATATGATGAACGGCAAAAGCTATGAAGACCACCTTTTGCGCATAAAAAGGGTGCAGGAAAGCGTTGAGAAGTCGGCTGAGATAAAGGGCGCGGTGGTTATCCTGAAAAACACTTCTGAGGAAAAGGGCGACCCGAAAGCCGCACTGAGGGCAGGTTTTGCGGACACAAATCGCCTTACGCAGTTTATTGTCCCTGATGTTTTAGATGAGAAAGCTAAGGATAAGCCTTCAAAAAGCAGGATACATGGAGCGGTGCTGGATATTTTCAGACAGTTTGGATACACGGAATTTGCTGACAACAGGAACACAGTGAAAAATCCTGCCTGCGCCGCTGATGTGATAGGTGTGTATGCTTATCAGACTTTAAGACCTTTGTGGGCGGCTGAAAGCAAATCGCCGGAGTTGACGGCTAAGTTTCTGCCTGCGTATGTGACTTTCAACGCACGAAGCGGACAGGTAAAAGCCGAGTGCGGTCTGTTTGATGAAAGAGAGCTTTCTTATCCCGAAGCGCTTATTGCTTTTTCAAAGCTTTCAAGAAAGGACGATTTTGTAGACAAGTGCAATAAAGTCGCAAGGGGTGGATTTGTCACTAAGCTTTTGGGCTTGAGAGATCTTTATAAGGAAAGCGACGGACTTGTGCTTGTTTCTTGCAATGGTTTGACAAGAAATTTGTGGCATGGAATATCTGACACAAGCATTTCAGGCTACAATATGAAAAAGGCTTTTATTCCTGAGAAAATAAAG
>NZ_FR890775.1:6584-6796 GCF_000435935.1 Ruminococcus sp. CAG:57
GAAGCTTTTACAGACTCTCATCTTAGGATTATCCGTTTAAGAGAGGGCGTAAGCACTTTGGAAGTGCCTGATTATTATACTGAAATAAATGCAAAGGGCGAATTTAAGCAGGCTTCGGGAGTTTATCGCAGAAAAGATGTTTTCTGGGGAATAGAATCACGCCCTGACAATATTGAATATAGAAATAGCTATAAAAATTGCAGGGCGGATAA
>NZ_FR890775.1:6850-23363 GCF_000435935.1 Ruminococcus sp. CAG:57
GAATGCGCCCTTATGGAATATTATCCTCTGCAACTCAGGGAGGAGGACGACCCTAAGCAGTGGGTGGGATATGCAAATCTACTGAGAGAGCTTATGCCTGAAAATCCCTCCAGGCAATCTGTCCGCCTGCCTGCGCCGTTGCACCTTGCCAAACTCATGAGCGAATATTTTCTCCTTTGCGACAAAGAAAAATAGTCTTATTTACCTCAAATGGGAACATAATAGAATATAATAAAAGCAGTACCGAAATGCTTGGCACTGCTTTTAAGAAAGGAAATCCATATGATATACAAAATAACCTTGTTTGACGCCAACTGTCCCTCTTGCACAAGCGGCACAGCTTCGTTTTTTACTGAGGATATCGACGAATTTGAACACAATTATTTTTCTGATGAAAATGTGGAATCGAACCAGCTTGAAGCGCAGAAACAACGCTATTTCCGCAGTAAGGCAGGGGAAATTGTCACCGACTATTACTCCGATGACCCTGAGCTGAACATTTTTCAGTATGCAGAATATGGCACTATCGAAAAGCGAAAGACTTTTCATTACGAGGACAAGATCTTTGAGCTTCACAACGGATATTTAATTCCTTATCCTATATACGCCGCAGAAGCTATTGTCGAGCTGGCGCAGATAGCGTTTAAAAAGAACCCTGATGAGGAGGGTGAAAAGTATCTTGTGGCAAGATACTCATTGAGGGGAGTGTGCTGTAAAGACACTTTTGGGAGCGATAAGGATAAGTTCGAGGACTGCACCCCTTATGGAAATCCTATTATCAAGACCTGCTATCCTGAAGATCTGCCGTACAAAGGTGAAAAAGAAATCTATTCTGATTGCAAACTGTCAACATTTGCATGGGTGGAGCTGTATCAAAACTGTTTCAAGGGCGACAATGTCAACGGCTATGAGATAGAAGAGCCTACAGAAGAACAGCTTGCGTGGATAATGCGTGATATTCCAGGGGAGGCAGGCTAGTCTGCAGTGATGACACTGCCTATATCAATGTCGTTTTCTCTGAGATATCGGTCAGCTATTTTCAACCATTTTTGTGTGCCGTCAGAGCTTTCGATCAAAACACTGCACATGAGTTCGCTGTCCTCCGGTATACCCTCGCAGCCGTAATCCTCCTCACTTATGTCTATAACTTTGTATTTCATGCTTTCAAGACCTTTCCGGTGTGATATTGGTGATACTATAATTATAGCACAGCATTAAATTTTTTCAAGAGAAATATACTAAGCACGGCACATGACCGTGCTTTTTTGCTAGGTTGATTGTTAATAAAATGTAAAATATCTCTACAACCTGTTGACTTAGAGCTAACTCCAGGTGGTACAATATAAGTAAGCTAAAGCTAAGAAAAATTATAAGTGAAACAGGAGGAAATGAAAATGTATCTTGAAAAAATAAACTCACCTGCTGACGTTAAAAAGCTCACTGTTGATGAAATGACAGCGCTGGCTGAGGAAATGAGAAAGGCTCTGCTTTTCAGGCTCAGCAAGCATGGTGGACATTTTGGCCCTAACTTCGGCATGGTGGAAGCCACTATCGCAATGCACTATGTTTTTGAGTCCCCTAAGGATAAGATAGTTTTTGACGTTTCACATCAAAGCTATCCACATAAAATTCTCACAGGCAGAAAGGAGTCCTACCTTGACGCTGACAAGTTCGATGATATCTCAGGCTACACAAACCCAGAGGAGAGCGAGCATGACTTGTTTACGGTTGGCCATACTTCCACTTCTGTGAGTCTTGCAAGCGGTCTTGCAAAGGCCAGAGATCTCAAGGGTGAGGAGGGCAATGTTATCGCTGTTATCGGCGACGGCTCTCTCAGCGGTGGCGAAGCTCTGGAGGGTATCGACTTTGCAGGGGAAATGGATACAAACTTCATAATCGTTGTGAACGATAACGATATGTCTATCGCAGAAAACCACGGCGGTATGTACAGAAATCTCAAGCTTCTTCGTGATACCGAGGGCAAGGCTGAATGTAACCTTTTCAAGGCAATGGGTCTTGACTATGTTTTCGTTAAGGACGGCAACGATATTCCTTCGCTTATTGAGGCTTTTGAGGGCGTAAAGGACAGCAAAAAGCCAGTTGTTGTTCACATTGTAACACAAAAGGGTAAGGGCTATGCTCCTGCGGAAAAGGATAAGGAAACATGGCACTGGCATATGCCGTTCGACCCTGAAACAGGCAAGTCCCTTTACAATCCTGAGGGCGAGGATTACGGAACTGTTACCTGCAATTATCTCCTTGAGAAAATGCAGGCTGACAAGTCCGTGTGTGCTATAACCTCCGCTACTCCGACGGTTTTCGGCTTCACTCCTGATGTCAGAAAGAAAGCAGGCAAGCAGTTTATGGACGTGGGCATTGCGGAGGAACACGCAATGGCACTTGCCTCAGGTATAGCAAAGAACGGAGGAAAGCCTTTCTACGGTGTTTACAGCTCGTTTATACAGCGTGCCTACGACCAGCTTTCTCAGGACGTTTGCATAAATAAAAGTCCTGTTACAATAGCTGTTTTTGCGGCTTCGGTTTACGGCATGAGTGACGTTACTCACCTTGGAATTTACGATATACCGATGATATCAAATATCCCTGAGCTTGTTTATCTTGCACCTGTAACAAAGGAAGAATATCTTGCAATGCTGGATTGGTCCCTTGAACAGAACGAACACCCTGTTGCAATAAGAGTTCCTGCAAGCCTTGTTTCAGATGGCAAGCCTTTCACAAAGGATCTTTCAAAGCTCAACAAGTATGAGATGACACAGAAGGGCAGTCAGGTTGCTGTTATCGCACTGGGTTCATTCTACGGCTTGGGCGTTGAGGCTGCAAAGCTTATCGAGGAAAAAACAGGTGTCAAGGCTACTGTAATAAACCCTTACTACATCACAGGCATTGACAAGGAAATGCTTGAAAGCCTTAAGGCTGACCACAAGACCGTTATCACTCTTGAGGACGGCGTTCTTGAGGGCGGCTTTGGCGAGAAGATAGCAAGATTTTACGGCGACAGTGATGTAAAGACCCTTTGCTTTGGTCTTGAAAAGAAGTTCTATGACCGCTATGATCCTGCCGAGGTGCTGAAAGAAAATCATCTTACCCCTGAGCAGATAGCTGAGGACGTTATAAAAACTCTTTGATCTTTGAGGTGACAATATGAAAAATATACTTGTTATATCCGCAAGCCCTAGAAAGGGCGGAAATTCCGACGTGCTTTGCGATGAGTTCATAAAGGGTGCACAGCAGGCAGGACACAAGGCGGAAAAAATATTTCTCAGGAACTTTAAGGTGAACTACTGCACAGGCTGCGGCGTTTGCAACAGCACTCACAAGTGCGTGCAGAAAGACGATATGGCGGAGATAATGGACAAAATGGTGAACGCTGACGTTATCGTTTTTGCAACGCCTGTTTATTTCTACACCATGGACGCCCAGCTCAAGACACTCATTGACAGAACAGTGCCGAGATACACTGAAATGGTAAATAAAGAAGTGTATTATATACTCACTGCGGCTGATACCAATGCCGCTAACCTTGAAAAGACAGTTGAGAGCATAAGGGGATTTACTCTTGACTGTCTTGACGGGGCTGTTGAAAAGGGTATCCTTTACGGCACAGGCGTGTGGGACAAGGGCGAAGTGCAGAGCAGTGCACACATGAAAACCGCTTACGAAATGGGACTTCATTCATAAAATCCATTTGGAAGAGAGCTTGCTTTGGCAGGCTCTTTTTTCTTGATTAAAAATGCAAATCGTGATATACTATAATAAGTTTAGAAACATCAAGGAGAGAGAAAAATGTTATTTAGTGAAGAGGCTATCGGCTTTTTATTTGAAAATCACACGAGAGATAGCAAGGAATGGTTCAAGGAGCATAAGGCGGATTATCACAGGCTCATAGAAGAGCCTTTTGCAGAGCTTATCACTGCGCTCACACCTATAATGAACGATATTGACAGCAGGATAGTATGCAACCCGAAAAAGATATCAAGGCTTTACAAAGACGCACGTTACAACAAGGGCGGACCGATATTCAGAGAGAGCGTGTGGTGTTCTTTGAAATGCCAGCGTGACAAAAGCGAATATCACCCCATGCCTGAGTTTTATTTCTATATCTCTACCCATGGTTTCGGCTATGGTTGTGGATATTACAAAACCGACAGAGAAAGCATGGACGAAATGAGGGCGATGATACTTGCAGGGGCGCAGGAATATAAAAAGGCTTACAAGGCGCTGAAAGACAACAGCAAGTTTGTTTTGTTCGGTGACGAGTATAAGCGTGACCATTTTCCAAATGCTAGCCGTGAGGACGCTTTGTGGCTCAATAAAAAGGATATCGGTGTAAGCTGTGACAGTGAAGACCCTAAGCTGCTTTTCAACGTGAACTTGCTGGACACAGTATGCAGTGACCTTGCTTCTCTTGGAGATGTATACAGATTTTTTATGAGGGCGGAGGATAATATTTTGCAGAAAAAAGTAAAATAGCGGAGAAATTGTGTCTTGTTTGAGAATGCTTTCTGACAATTTTGTGTAAAACGCTATAAATTTTCTGGTTGTTTTATTGAAATATACAATTTATATGCTATTTGTTCAAAGAAATATTGACAGTGAATTGATTATATGTTATACTTTTATTATCCGAGGCACCGATGAAGTAAGGTGTATACTATGGGTGGATAAAAAATTATAAAGGCAAGACGTTTGAAATCTCTTTAAACGGTGTTGTCATGAAGGGGATCAGTGTGTGCGGCAGGCTTTTTATAGAATTACCTGCGGTGCAGCAAAAAGAGTGATAAAAAAATGCTCTCCGAGGTTTTCGGAAAGCATTGCAGAGCGTAGCTTATTTATCTTTTCACAGCCTGTGCAGCGAAATGCTGACAGGTCTTTTTGTTTATATGGATATGTTTGCTTAGGCTGACTTTAAATATGATATGTAAGTCTGTCGGCAAAGATAGTTATAAGCGGCAGAGTTACAGCACTGAGGATAGTGGTGACTGTAAAGATCTCTGAGGCTGTTTTAGGGTCTTTGTCAAGGTTTACAGCGAACATTGTACACATGGTCGCTGCAGGGCAGGCGGCGGCTATGGTAACTGTCATAAGAACTATCGGAGGAGGATCAAGTATCCACATTGCAAAGAAGCCTGCCACAGGGAGTATTATGAGCTTGCACAGTGAAACGTAGTAGATACGGCGGTTTTGAAGGGCTTTCAAAACGTTGGTCTGTGCGGCTGTTGCACCTGCTATCACCATGGCGATAGGCGTGTTCATATCTGCTATGTACTGCAAAGCTGTTGCAGGAACTTTCGGCAGTCTGACATTTGTAAGATAGCAAATAAGACCGACCACAACGGCTATAACTGACGGTGAGATAAGGGCTTTCACAAGAGAAGAAAAGTCACGCTCGCCTTTCATTGTCATAAGTCCGTGCGTCCAGATAAGGACGTTGAAGAACGTAAGATACGCTGTAAGATACAAAACGCCCTCTGAGCCGTAAATGCCGTTTATAAGGGGTATGCACATGAATGCACAGTTTGAATATATTGACGAAACACGCTCCACCGCAAGGTCGGGAGTCTTTTTTCTTATAAGAACATAGGTGAGCAAGATAGTCACTGCATAGGATATCGCTGACAGCAGAAACGACCACAGCAGACCATGAACAAGGGTCTTGTCATATTTTGACTGATAGGACATGAATATAAGCACAGGATTGATTATATTCAGTGCGAATGAGGACAACTGTTTTGTACCGTCCTTTGTGATTATCCCTTTTAAATAGCAAAATGCGCCTATAATAAGGATGATGAACATTATTATTATTTGGTTTCCGATTATCAGACCTGCTTCCATTCTTTACTTCCTCTTTCACATATATTTTTCTTCTTTAGGTGCTCTTTCGTCAGAATACCCAAATATTATATCAGACTTTTGTGAAAAAAGCATGAACTCACAGTATACATTGATAGGTGATTTTTGTGATTTTTATGTGCGTAAATAAGGTAAAATAGCAAATAATTCACCGATCTTTACGCTCTGCCTTATCTCTTGACATAAAAGTTTAAGGGGTGTATAATGTTAAGAGCAGTATTGTCTTGAAAAAGAAATATAGTACATGGTCTGAAAGGATATTTACATATGGACATAAAGAAAATATGTGCGGCTCTCTGCGCTTGCGTGGTATGCTTGTGTGCAGCGGGCTGTTCAAAGGATAGTAAGGACAGCTCTTCTGCCACAGAGAGCAAGGCGAACGTTTCAACAGCCGACAATGCCGACAGCGCAAAGTCTGAGGACAGCAAGGGTAACGAGAGTGATGCGGATAGTAAGGTATTGAACGAGCAGGGTGAGCTTATTAAAAAAACTGCTGCGATCTTTGACGGTGACTACACTCTGAAAACGACCTGCACAGAGGCCGACGGCTCAAAGCAGGAGGTAGTAAGAGCCAAAAAGGGCGGAAACATCTATCTGAAAGTCACATCGGATATAGGCACCAGCGGATTTATCTATGTTGACGGAGCAGGATATGATTACGATAACGTGACCGGTGTTTATCACAAGTCAGACGTGACGGAGCTTGACGGTGTTCTTGAAAGCATAGTCAAGCAAAACCTGCCGAGAACCTATGGTCATATAAACAGTGATGAGGCGGATGATTTCGATATCGAGGAGTACACTTATACGGGCGACACATACATTACTGCTATCGACCTGTATTTTGATAAATCTGACGGAAGCTTAAAAAAATACACGCAGACCTTTACCATTGAAGGCTCAGATGATACAGTTTCAGAATACACTGTTGACGAGCTTTCAGGGGACGCTGACGACAGCCTGTTTGACGTATCTCAGGCGACAAGTCTTGTGGACTTTGACAGTATGTCAGAGGATCAGAGGCTTGGCTATTGTCAGGGTATCTTAAACAAAGCAGGCGTTACAACAGACGATCTCAGTGCAGGGGGATATCAGACGGACGATCTTAAGACTATATCCTATGACAGCTTTGTGAGCATTGTTTACACATACGGCTACAAGTCTGCACAGCAGTAAGTCAAAATGCACAATTTCAGCGTGGAGATTTGTTGAAAACGCAGGGCGGAAAATGCCCTCTCTATGCTTTACTTGTATGCGTTTTTTTGGTATAATTATAGGTGCGGTCTTTACCGCATAAAAACGTATGCTTACAAGAGGATATATATAAATGAATATACTAAAGTTTTTGAAGCCGAAGGCTTGCGTGGATTTTGTCTATGATGACAACACAGCAAGGCAGGCTCTTGAGAAAATGAAAAATCACAGCTTTACCGCTGTGCCTGTTATCGACCGTGAGGGCAGATATGTAAAGACCCTTGCAGAGGGCGACTTTCTGTGGTTCATGCTCAATAATGGCATTCAGGATATGCGTGAGCTGGAAAAATATAGGATAAGTGAGATAACAAGGCGTGTTAGAATGAAACCCGTCTATGTTTATTCTACTATCGAGGATCTGATACTTCTTTCAATGGATCAGAACTTTGTGCCTGTTATTGATGACAGGGAAGTTTTTATAGGTATTGTGACGAGAAGAGATATACTTAAATATTGTCACGATACTCTTAACGAGTATGAAGCAAAATATGGTCATAAGGAAGAAAAAGAGGAGATAGGTGCAGTATAAGCACTAGGAAAGGAATTGTTGTAAAAATGAAGAGGACAAACAAAAAGGGCGGTGCAGCTATAGTTGCTGTGCTTATAGTTATAATGCTTGTGGCTGTTGGCTCGGCGGCACTGGTGGTAACTGGAAGATATACCATTCAGGCAAGCAAGGTGGCAGACGCAGTTGTTAAGGTGAACAGCAAACCTGAGGAAAGCTCTTCTGAGGAGGTTTCAGAGGTTGACGACCTTTCATCAGTTGTGGAAGAGCCTGTGAGCAATTATCCTGTGAAGTCTGCAAATTATCAGGATATAAATATAAAGGGTATGACAGCAAACTCAGCTATACTTGTTGACGCTGACACAAACGAGATAGTTGCAGGTTATAATTACGAGAAAAAGGTATATCCTGCTTCTCTTACAAAGATGCTTACGCTTCTTGTAGCCGCAGAGAATATTCAGGATATGGACGCTACATATAAGTTCACAAGCGATGATATCGACCCTCTTATCGAGGACAACGCATCAAGAGCAGGCTTTGAAGCCGGGGAAACTGTTACAATGAAAGACCTGCTTTATTCGGCTATCCTTGTGAGCGGTGCTGACGGCACAACAGGTCTTGCAAACGCAGTTGCAGGCTCAGAGGAGAAGTTCGTTGAGCTTATGAACGCTAAGATCCAGGAGCTTGGTCTTACCGGCACGAAGTTTGTGAATGCAAGCGGTCTGCACAACAAAAATCATTATTCCACAGCGCAGGATATCGCAGTTATCACAAAGGCGGCTATGGATAACGAAACTTGCCGTGAAGTGCTTACAGCAACAAAGTACACAACTTCAAAGACAAAACAGCACAAGGACGGTATCGAGCTTACAAGCATTGTTGCACAGAGAATTGAGGGCTACTATGTGGATTGTGACGGTGACGGCGAGGCTGACGACGGCATAAGCATCGAGGGCGGAAAGACAGGCTTTACCGACGAAGCAAAGTACACCCTTTCAACTATACTTGATGATAATGGACACAAATATATTTGTGTTACAACAAAGTCTAAGGACGAGCTGAAGTCTGTTGAGGATCAGATAGCTATTTATGAAAAGTATCTGGGTGGCAAGGCTTCTGATAATAAAGACAAGGACAGCAAGGCGGACACTGACACGTCTTCTGTTTCTGAGGTCGAGGATTAATTAGGTAGGATAAAAAATAAATGCGGATATCTCGTGGAGGTATCCGCATTTTTGTATTTTATTTTGCAAATCAGTGTAGTCAGTGTAGGGGCGAACAGCGTTCGCCCGTCGAAGTGATAAAGCTATCGGTTTTACTATCCCTATGTAGCGTTTGTGTCAATTCGTGTAACATTGTATCAATTTTTATAAGGTTTTTACAAAAAGCGGGCGAACAATGTTCGCCCCTACATGAATTGGCAGAATATTCATCTTAAAAGCTTTTGTATCACACCTATGACCTTGGAAAGGTCATCACAGCAGGCATACAGAAGCTTTTTTGTTTCCTCGTCAGGCTGTGAAAGGTCGGGTATCATAACAGGCTTGCAGCCTGCGGCATACGCGGAGCGTATGCCGTTTGGTGAGTCCTCGAGGGCAATGCACTCGCCAGGGTCAAGCTCCAGCTCCTTTGCGGCGGCAAGATAAATGTCAGGGGCAGGCTTGCCGTTTTCTATCATGTTTCCGCAGATAAGCTTGTCAAATCTGTCAATGATATTTATAGAGCTGAGATACAGCGTGGTGCGCTGTAGGTCGGTGGCAGTGGCAACGGCTTTTTTCAGCCCTGTGCTGTCAAGATAGTCAAGAAGCTCATCAAGCCCCTTTTTCTTTTCTATGCCGTTTTGCCTAATAAACTCGTTCATAAGCTCGATGCGCTTTGCACGAACTTTGTAGTAATCAAAATCCTCTCCGAAAATGCCTTTCAGATGTGGGATAGCATACTTCGCTGCAAGAGAGCGTATGCCCAGAACGTGTTCCTTTGTCATTGGATAGCCGTAATGATTCGCCGCCTCACACCAAAACCTTGTGAGCAGCTTTTCCGTATCTATCATTAGTCCGTCCATATCAAATATAACGCCTTTGAGCATTTTTATCACGCCTTTCCAACTTGGTATCTGTTATTATATCACACTTTTGACAAGTTTTCAATAAAACTGCACAAATTAGAGGTGCAGAACATACATTCTATTGTGCATCTATATAATTCGTAATTAAAATTATATAATCCTATTGACAAATTATTAGAATGTGGTATAATAAGTACAGTGATAAAAGGCAATGCCTTAAAGAAAGGGATGAGAGCAAAGTGAACAAGAGCGTGTATAGTCTGGTGCTTGCAGACGATGTGGTGGAGGCTATCGACAGACTGGCATATTCAATGAATACCAGCCGTTCAAATCTGATAAATCAGATTTTGGCAGAGCGTGTCCAGCTTCTCACCCCTGAAAAAAGAATGCGTGAGATATTCGCAAAAATAGAACAGCTTATGGACAGCAGGTTTCAGACCCTTAATCAGCCCTCTGACGCTATGATGTCTATAAAAAGTCCGTTGAGATATAAATATAAGCCGACCATACGATACAGCATAGAGCTGAGCCGAGATTTTCACGGAAAGGTGGGCAGGCTGAAAGTATCTTTCAGAACTCAGAGCACACAGCTCATTTCAATGCTTGACAGCTTTTTTAAGCTGTGGGCAAGGCTTGAGGAAAAATATCTTTCGTATCTTTTCACTACTGGCGTGCCTTATGAAACAGCCGAGGGCAGATTTACAAGAGATTTTTACGCACCGCCTCAGTCGGAGCTGACCGACGAGGATATAGCGAACGCTATCGGTGATTATATAAGCTGTATGGACAGCTGTATTCAGCTTTACTTTGACAACGCTGCAGAACCTGAAACGGCGGCAAGAAAGGTATCTGAAATGTATGAAAGATATCTGAAAAAAGGCGTTGTCGTTCTTTAAACGGTGGGCGGTGCATTCCGCCTGCTGTGAGCATATATCTTTTTAAGATGATAAGGGAGGTAATTTTATGAACGCTCAGAAATTGACACAGAAATCATTGGAAGCTTTGCAGGAAGCGCAGAGCATTGCCTCAAGAAACTCAAATCAGGCTGTTGACCAGCAGCACCTTATGTTGGCTTTGCTTTCACAGGAAAACGGTCTTGTGCCGCAGCTTTTTGTAAAAATGGATATCGCCCCTGAAAATATAGAGGCGGCTCTTACAAGAGCAGTTGACGATATACCTAAGGTACAGGTAGGCGGACGTGCGCAGGACTCTGTATACATTTCAAGCGACCTTGACAAGGCTTTTGCGGAAGCCGAATCGGAAGCTTCAAGAATGAAGGACGAGTATGTTTCAGTAGAGCATCTTGTTATGGGCATAATGGACAGCCCTAACAGTGCAGTAAAAGAGATTTTCAAGACCTTTGGGGTAACAAAAACAAAGTTTCTGAAAGTTCTTCAAGCTGTAAGAGGAAACGCTCAGGTAACGAGCCAGAACCCTGAGGAAACATATGACGTGCTGAAAAAGTACGGTCAGGATCTTGTGGAGCTTGCAAGACAGAACAAGCTTGACCCTGTTATCGGCAGAGACAGCGAGATAAGAAACGTTATAAGGATACTTTCAAGAAAAACAAAGAACAATCCTTGCCTTATTGGTGAGCCTGGCGTTGGTAAGACCGCCATTGCGGAGGGCCTTGCTCAGCGTATCGTCAGCGGAGATGTTCCTGACAGCCTGAAAGACAGACAGGTTTTCTCACTTGATATGGGTGCGCTTATCGCAGGCGCAAAATACAGAGGCGAGTTTGAGGAAAGATTTAAGGCTGTCGTTGAGGAGATAAAGAAGTCTGAGGGCAGGATAATCCTCTTTATAGATGAGCTTCACAATATCGTTGGCGCAGGCAAGTCAGACGGCGCAATGGACGCAGGCAACTTGCTGAAACCTATGCTTGCAAGGGGCGAACTCCATTGTATCGGTGCAACGACTCTTAACGAGTACCGTCAGTATATCGAAAAGGACGCCGCTCTTGAAAGACGTTTCCAGCCTGTTATGGTTGACGAGCCGACAGTTGAGGACACTATCTCTATACTTCGTGGTCTGAAAGAAAGATACGAAGTATTCCACGGCGTAAAAATTCAGGATCAGGCGCTTATTGCGGCGGCTGTTCTTTCAAACAGATATATTACAGACAGATTTCTCCCTGATAAGGCTATTGATCTTGTGGACGAAGCCTGCGCACTCATCAGAACGGAAATGGACTCAATGCCGACTGAGCTTGATGAGATAAGACGTAAGATACTCCAGCACGAGATAGAGGAAACTGTCCTTAAAAAGGAAACTGATAAGCTTGCAGTTGAACATCTCCATGAGGTGCAGAAAGAGCTTTCAGAAATGCGTGAGCAGTTCAATGAGATGAAAGCTAAATGGGAGAATGAGAAGTCTGCTATCTCTAAGGTGCAGAAGCTCCGTGAGGATATCGAGCAATGCTCAAAGGATATCGAGAGAGCAGAGCGTGAATATGACCTTAACAAGCTTGCAGAGCTGAAATATGGCAGAATGGCTGACTTGCAGAAGCAGCTTGCCGAGGAAGAAGAAAAGGCAGAGAAGTCAAAGACAAAGAACACTCTGCTAAGAGATAAGGTAACAGAGGAAGAGATCGCAAGGATAATCTGCCGCTGGACAGGTATCCCTGTTGCAAAGCTTATGGAGGGCGAGCGTGAGAAGCTTTTGCACCTGCCTGATATCCTCCACGAGAGAGTTATCGGTCAGGACGAAGCCGTTGAGCGTGTGTCTGAGGCTATCATGAGATCTCGTGCCGGTATCGCAAATCCAAATCAGCCGATAGGTTCGTTCCTGTTCCTTGGTCCTACAGGCGTTGGTAAAACAGAGCTTGCAAAAACTCTTGCGCAGGCATTGTTTGACGACGAGAACAATATCGTTCGTATAGATATGTCGGAGTACATGGAGAAATTCAGCGTAAGCCGTCTTATCGGAGCGCCTCCGGGATATGTAGGCTATGAGGAGGGCGGTCAGCTCACCGAGGCTGTAAGAAGAAAGCCTTATTCAGTAGTTCTTCTTGACGAGATTGAAAAGGCTCACCCTGACGTTTTCAATATCCTTTTGCAGGTGCTTGACGACGGACGTATCACAGACTCACAGGGCAGAACGGTTGACTTCAAGAACACTATCATAATCCTCACTTCAAACCTTGGTTCTCCTTATATCCTTGAGGGTATCACACCTGAGGGCGAGATATCTCAGGAAGCAAGGGACAAGGTGGACGCTCTGCTGAAACAGCAGTTCAGACCTGAGTTTCTTAACAGACTTGACGATATAATCTACTACAAGCCTCTTATGAAGACGGAGATATACAAGATAGTTGACCTTATGCTTGCAGAGCTTGGCAAGCGTCTTGAAGACAAGAGGCTCAGCATAGAGGTAACAGACGCCGCTAAGGAAGCTATCGTAAATCAGGGCTACGATCAGAACTTCGGTGCAAGACCTCTCAAGAGGTTTATCCAAAGACGTATCGAAACTCTTATTGCAAAGAAGATCATTGCAGACGAGCTTGAGCCTGATTCTATCTTGCAGGTAGATTATGACAAGGACTTCGTTGTGAACGTTATTTATAATACTGTTACAGAAGAGTGATAGTATTATGCCAAAGGGCAGTTCCGAGAGGAGCTGCCCTTTTTTGTGGAAAAAGAAGGTTTTAATTTATTTTAGGTTAATAATAAAAGAATTATCTTGTTAATGTTTTGGTAAGATATACTGTTTGTAAACAAAAAAGAACAGTTTATTTTGTGAATTATTCTAGGCTATTTTGCTTGCAAATGAGATACATATATGCTAAAATATTAATATCGTGAAATATGTGATCTGATAAGGGGAATTAATATTTATGAAAGCAAATTTTTCTGATACGAATGATTTTGTTCAGAGCATGAACAGAGGAAAGCGCAAAAAGAAGATAGCATTGCTGGTGCTGTGTATAGTGCTTGCGTTCCTTGTGGCTGCCTGTGTTGTCGTGGGTCTGAAAATAAGGGAAAATAACCGTATCGCCATGGCGAAATCGGTCATAACAAAGCTTGATATAAGCACTACCTTCAAGGAGTCGGAGTTTTCTGACGATCAGGACTGGGACGGTGACGGCATAAAGAATGCCGATGAGGTACGTCATGGCACTAATCTTCAAAGCGAGGATACTGACAATGACGGAATAAGCGACGGCGATGAGATAAAGCTAGGCACGAACCCTATTGAAGCCGATACTGACGGTGACGGTCTTCTTGACGGCTATGAGCTTATGGCAGGCACAAATCCGAGAGAGTCAAAGTCTGACGGAAAGACCAATGACGCTGAAAGAGAGCTTACAGTGGAAAAAAATGCAGGGGACTGCCGCCTTGAAATAAAGGGCGATGCAAACGCTGCCAGTGCGACCCTCGTTGAACTTGACCTCTTTGGTATCTCTTCAAATGCAAGTATCGTCACAAAGGCTTATGACGCTTATTCTGACTATAAGTTCAACTCGGCAAAGATAACTTTCGATATCGACTCTGCAAAGCTGAGTAAAATGGGATATTCATTTGATGACCTTACAGTGCTGAGATTTGATTCACGCTCGACCCTTTACACAAAGGTGGATTCAAAGGCAGACAAGAGCAAAAAGACAGTTTCTGCTTCTCTTACAGAGCTTGGCACTTATGTGGTAGGCGTTGAGAAAACTGTAAACGATGAAGCCACAACAAGGATCTGCTTCCTCGTTGATAACTCCGGCTCTATGTATCCAAAGGAGCAGTGTGTAACTTCTTCTGAGAATGATGTTGACTTCAAGCGTCTTGAATTTGCAAAGAATCTTATCGACAAGTTTGAGAGCCACTATCAGGTCGGCATTTGCAAGTTCACAGGAAGCTACAAAAAGATGGTAGACTTCACTGATGATAAGACGAAGCTTACGGAAGCTCTCGATAAGATAAAGTCTGAGAAAGAGATATTTAACGGCACTCACAGCCAGACGGCTCTTAAAAAGTGCATGGACGAGTTCAAGGCAACTTCCGGTGGAAAATACAGAAATATCATCGTGATGCTCACAGACGGCGAGTCTGACGAGTTTAATCCTGCAAGCGTTTCAAGCCTTGCAAATACTGCAAAGGATAAGGACATAATCGTTCTCACTGTTGGTCTTGGCAGAGATGTTGACAGAGATTGGCTTCAGGAGCTTGCTTATTCCACAGGCGGAAAGTATTACTCAGCTTCTGACGCAAACGCCCTCAATGACGTTTACAAGCAGATAGTTACTACACTGAACTATGATATTGTTACATACACAAACGCTGATGATAACGTAAGAGGTTATTCACTTTACAACACAGGCTTTGATCCAAAGGTGAACGGCTTCTCATTCAAGAATTTCAGAACAACAACTACCGCAAGTGTTGACTTCGGCATGGCTGTTATGGCAAGAGATTGGTATCTCGGAAATGTAAAGACTTCTCTTGGGGATATCACTCCGTCAGATAAGAGCGACATAAAGGTGAATGCCGCAGGCTATGACATAAGCGGAACAGACTTTGGTAAACAGTATGACGAAAGAGTGCCGCTTAGCAAGATAACCTCAGACCTTTTTGCGGGCACATATTCAGACGTTACAAAGTATCTCGACTATTCCTGCACAGGGGATATTCTCACCCTTAATGATGACTATAAGTATGACAGCAAGAACAAGGGCTGGGTAAAGGACGTTACGAAAATATCAGGCGGCAATCTCCGCTGGAAAAAGGTAGAACTGCTTGATATGGATATAGCAAACGGCATTGACAAAATAAGGGGCGGCTATTCCTCAAATGACGCAGAGTTCGCAAAGGCACTCTACAGACTTAACACCCTCCAGTGGGACGATTCTTCGTCAGAGTATAACCTTAACAACGACAGTAAGGGCTTTGAAAAGCTTGAAGACCAGCTCAGCCTTGGCATACCAGTTGTTACAACTATAGACGATACTCATACAGTGAACGCTATCGGACTTATTCAGGATTCTGATTGCCACAGAAAATATATCCTTCAGATATATGACAACAACTATCCTGGGGAAACAAAACAGCTTTATATCCAGAAGCTTCCGAAGTGCAAGCTCAAGATAGACAGCAATGGCAAGGCGACAGTTGTTGGCACAACGTTCGAGTATTCTGCAACATATGAGGGCAAGCAGGTCGGCATAGAATTTTCTGACGTGACAGCTCATTAATAAGAACAAAAAACGGAACGGCTTTTGAAATGCTCCCCTTTTGTTAGACAATGTGGTATAATAGAAATATACCAATAAAAAATCTAACGAAAGGGGGCATTTTTATGCCAAAAGGAAAGCCGAACAAAAGATACACACCGGAATTCAAAATCAAAGTAGTGGAAACAATGCACAGAGAAAAGTTAAGCTATCGTGAAACTGCACGTCAATTTGACATATGCTATCATGATAGAGTAGCAGCATGGGAACAATCTGTATTGCACCGGAGCTTAAAAGGAAGGGGTAAGGAAAGATTTCACTGGATTATTCTCTGGAAAAAGCAAAAGAGCTTGGATGCGGAGCAGTATGCTTTGAAGGAAATATTGATTTTTATGGAAAAGCGGATTTAAACAGGCAAGCGAGTTTGGCATCCGCTATCATGGATTGCCGGAAGGCGAGGATGCATCTTTCTTTCTGTGCAAAGAACTGATACCGGGATATCTTAATGGAATTACAGGAGAGTATGCACCTTCGGCAGGGTATCTGGTAAATGAAAAGGAAGCAGAGGCATTTGATAGAGAGTTCCCGTATATGGAGAAGAAAAAACTTCCGGGACAGATTTTTGAAGGAGATATTCTGTAAATTAGGACTTCGTATT
>NZ_FR890776.1:0-3667 GCF_000435935.1 Ruminococcus sp. CAG:57
GTTGCAGTCTTTTTTTATTGCGCGTTTTTTTACAGCCCTTTTTTGTGTGATATTTCGGCTTATACAAACGAGTGTAGGTAAACGGGCGAACAGTGTTCGCCCCTACAATAAAAAGCCATTTACTGTACGATCTTTTGTACAGCAAACGGCTTTTTTTGTTATTTATCACACGGTGCTTGTCTTGCCATTATCTGCATTGCGGCTTTAAGACCGTCAACGGCGGCGGACATTATGCCTCCTGCATAGCCTGCACCCTCGCCGCAGGGATAAAGATTTTCCACTGAGAGAGATACCATATCTGCGTTTCGTGTAATGCGAACAGGGGAGCTTGTACGGGTTTCAGGTGCGGTGAGCATTGCACCTTTATCGCCGAAGCATTTCATTTTTCGTGAGAAATTCTGCAAGCCGCCCTCCAACATATCAGTCACGAATTTAGGGAATACATCACGAAGCTCTGTCGCCTTACAGCCAAGTGCGTAGGTGGGTGAAACTGTGCCTGCTATTTCAGGCTTGCCATCAAGAAATCCGCCAACTGTCGTGCCTGCGCCTTTATATGAGCCTGTGAGAGTATAAGCTTTTTGCTCTATAGACCGTGCGAAAGCCACTCCGTCAAGCGGGCAGTGGCCAAAGTCGTCAGGGGTAACGGCCACGACAACTGCGGCGTTTGCGTTTTCACCGTCACGGGCAAACTCGCTCATGCCATTTGTGACAGTGCCTCCGCTTTCGGAAGCTGACGGCACAACTGTACCGCCTGGACACATACAAAAAGTGTAAACACCTCTGCCGTTTTTATCACGCCATGAAAGCTGATATTCACCCTTTGGAAGCAGTGGATTGCCTGCATGGTCACCGTATAAGCTTTCGTCCACAGCCGCTTGCTTATGTTCTATTCTTGCGCCAACAGAGAACGGCTTAGGCTCCAGAAAGATGTTTTTGCACTGCAAAAGCTCAAAAGTATCCCTTGCGGAATGACCAATAGCAAGTATAACGGCAGACACTTTTTCGTCCTTGTCACCTGCTGATATAGTCTGCACTTTGCCGTTTGAGATAGCCAGATCAGTGAGGGCAGTGTCAAATCTTACCTCGCCCCCAAGCTCTATTATCCTTTTTCGGATAGCCGTGACGATATTTCGCAGATTGTCAGTGCCTATATGCGGCTTAGCTTTTGTGAGGATCTCTTTCGGCGCACCGAAATCCACGAAGCGTTCAAGAACATATCTGCAAAGAGGGTCTTTTATTCGTGTGGTGAGCTTGCCGTCAGAAAATGTGCCTGCACCACCTTCACCGAATTGCACGTTGCAATTGGTGTCAAGCTCGCCTGTGAGCCAGAATTTCTGTACCGATGCAGTACGTTTTTCCATTGAGCTGCCACGCTCTAAAATAATCGGTCTATATCCCTGCTCGGCAAGGGCAAGCCCTGCGAACATTCCTGCTGGTCCAAAACCTGCAATGACAACTTTGCCCTCTGCTTTTTCTGTGGATATGACAGGCTTGTAAACACTGCGCTCAACATAGGTCAGGGAAGTGTTCTTCTCACAGAGCTTCTTTTCAAGGTCGGCACTGTCAAGTGTCACGAAAACTGAGTGGACAAAGTGAATGTCGTTGCGCTTTCGTGCATCAAGAGAGCTTTTGTGTATCTCGCAGTCTATGGCGTGCTTTGAGACACTGCCTAGCTTTTTCAGAGCGGTGGAGATAACTTCCTGCTCTGTTGCGTTAAGGGGGGAACTTATTTGATTTACTATTATTGGCATATATCCTCCTGCGTTTTTACCGAAAAATCGGGACGAATAGATCGTCCCGATAAAATTTTATTAGTCTGAAACAACTATCTGTATCTCGTTTTTGCCGAAACCCCAAACGTTGTTGTAGGTCGGTGAATAGATTATAGCCTCTCGAGCATAAGAACCAGAGTCAATTATGTC
Organism: Ruminococcus sp. CAG:57; assembly: GCF_000435935.1. Taxonomy (NCBI): domain Bacteria; kingdom Bacillati; phylum Bacillota; class Clostridia; order Eubacteriales; family Oscillospiraceae; genus Ruminococcus; species Ruminococcus sp. CAG:57. The sequence goes on from NZ_FR890776.1 coordinate 1,923, forward strand.
GCTTAGATTGACCTCAGCGTATAAGTCGCTGTCTTTAAGATTGTTTATCACATCTTCAGGACCGTAGACCTTGACGTTTGTGAGCTTTTTTGTTTCTATCTCAGTGGACTTGCCTGACGGCTTGCCCGTTGTGATGATATGGTCTGATGTTATGGTGAACTCCTTCGAGGTGTATCCCTCTGAGTCAAAGGATACACGAACGTTTTCATCGCCATTCATATTAATCTCACCTGAGTTAAGAGGGATCTTGAAGCTGAACACCTTTGCAAGGTTTATCTCTGAAAGTTTTATGGAGCCGATAGTGAGCGTTTCTGTATCTGAGTCGTCAAGATTTGGCGACACCACAGATATCTCTTCCTCGGAAAGCTTCAGTGGCAGTGAGCTGACATCAAAATTATCCGTACAATTAGAGATATCTACCTTTAGCTTTGCTGTCTTTTTCTTGTAGATAACAAAATTCACATCGACAGACTTTGTATCCTTGACTTCTATTTTAGATGGATCAACAACGTTGTCGTCATCGTCATAGAATACGATATCCTGCGTGTTGATAGTCGTGTCCTCGGATATTTTCTTTGATTTTGAGATCTGTGCCACTGCTTTGCTTATGTTGTCAAGGTCATTTTTCGGACCTTCAACTGTTATCTCGCTTGGCGATGTGGTAGTTTCTTTAAGGATATAGCCCTCCTCAGCGCTTATGAGCGGGGCTTCTGCGGTGAGTGGGATAGTCTTTGTGGTAAGTCTGTCAAACTCCACAGAAACAGTGTCAGGGTTGACAGAAACTACAGTTACCTTGTCGGTGGAATGTGATGACTTGACATCAATGTCAAGGTCGTAGGTACCCTCTTTTGTTACGTCATCAAGATTGACAGTTGCCACAAGATCTGCGGCAGTATAGCTGCCTATCTCATAGTTCATGCCCTTTATCTCAACGTCTACGGAGATATCCTTATAGTTGAGTGCGGAAAGTCCTTTTTCTTTTGCCTGCGTTCCGTCAAGTGAGAACACAACAGGAACGTTTGTTATAGTCTTGTTTATTGTAGGATACTGAGTGATAGAAAGGGCGAACCATATTATTACAGCAATGATTATGGAAAGTATTCTCAGACCAAAGTCTGCACCATGGCGATTTTCTTTTTTAGCCTTTTTTACTTTTTCCATTTTGAAATCACCCTTCCTGCAAAAGAATTTTCTCTAATGGAATTAGCGTCCTTTTCAGGCAAAAGACGATTGTCCAGAAGTCTTTTCAGAGAGTCCTTTGAATATCCCCTGGTAAGCTCTCCGTTTTCGGCAACTGAGATGTTGCCTGTTTCCTCAGATACCACGACGACTATTGCGTCAGAGTTTTCGCTCATTCCGATAGCTGCACGGTGTCTTGAACCGAGTTGTTTGTTTATAAGTTCGTCTTTCTGCGGTCTTGGCAAGAAACAGCCTGCCGCAAGTATTATTCCGTCTCTGATTATTACAGCACCATCATGGAGCGGTGTATTCGGGAAGAATATGTTTCCGAATATCGCTGTTGACGGTATGCAGTTGAGTATCGTTCCTGTAGCTATCTGTTCCCCAAGCTTTGTCTTTCTCTCACAGATTATAAGCGCACCTGTTTTGGTGGAAGAAAGACTTGCGGCAGAATCACATATAGCGTCAATAGCTTTTTTCCAATGTTCGGTGTTGTCGTCAGAGTCACTTGAGCTAAAGAAATTAAAGCCACCCAGACTTGTTCGTCCGACCTTTTCAAGAACACG
>NZ_FR890776.1:3706-55358 GCF_000435935.1 Ruminococcus sp. CAG:57
AGTTCAGGCTGAAACATTATGATAAGAGCAAGGAAGCCCCACTGGAAGCAGATCCTTAGCAAAAATCTGATAGTTTGCAAATTAAAGAATACTGCAAGCAGGTAGCAACCTATAAGTATAAGGATACCTTTTGTGAGCTGCTGCGCCCTTGTTTCGCGAATAAGCTTTATGCCGTGGAATATCAGAAAGGAGAGGATAGCAATATCGACAATGTCATTAAGACCTATTGATGTAAAAACGCCCCAAATAGCGTTTATAACATAAGCGATACTGTCAAGCATAGTTCACACCCTTTCGATAATTTCTGTAAATGTAATGAAAAAAACAAAACAAATACAGATGATTTTATATATATTAATAGTATATCATATTTTTTCGCAAAGTACAAGGGTTGAACAAGATTTTTTTTAATAAAAAGCGGACCTTTTTTCAGTCCGCTTCTATATCAGCTCTCTTTTGGCAGATAAAATCTTCCTGAGAGTTTTTGTGTTTTTACTTCGTTTATGAAGGCTTTCGGATCGGCTTCTTTTACAGCGTGTATGATCTTTTTGGTCTGTGCCGCTGATACTACTGAATAGACGATCTGTCTTTCGCAGTGTTCATAAGACCCCTCGCCGTCAAGTATGGTCGCGCCATGCTGACTCACTGCATAAATAGCGTCTGCTATCTCTTTGGGCTTGTTTGTTACGATAAGCAAGGTGCTTTGCTGGAATTTTTTGTAGAGCATATGCAAAACGGTTGTTGAAGCATATTGAAAGATGATAGAATACAGTGCTTTGTCCCAGCCGAACATAAAGCCTGCAACGCACAATATGACCGCATTGAAGCCAAGTATAACATTGAAGGTGTCCATATTGCTTTTCTCTGAAAGATAAATGGATATAAAGTCCGTTCCACCTGATGTTGCGCCACGATTAAGGCAGAGGCTAATGGCAACGCCGTTTATCATTCCTCCGAAGATGCTTATGAGAAGCACGTCCTGGGTGATTATGTGATTGGGGATAAGGTCGGTGAAAAAGCTGTTGAGCAGTATCATCACGCAGGAAAAAGCAGTGAATTTTTTGCCGATAAATCTGAAACCGATATACACGGGGATTATGTTCAGAGTTATGTTTATGATGCTGAACGGAAGCATTATGCCTGCAAGCTGTTTCACTGCACGCTGTATGAGTATGGACATTCCTGTCATTCCGCCTGGGTAAAGACCGCCTGTGTTTACAAAGGTCTTTGTGTTTAGCGCCATTAGAAAGGCGGCGACAGTCACGGCGATAATTGTGAAAATGTCTTTTCTGATATTTTTTTTCATGGCTTTGCCACTCCTTTCATATGTCAGCAATTATTCTCCTTTAAGCTCGGCAAATTTTTTCTGCATGGTAGGGTTATTTTTGGTAAGGCTCTTGATAGTGAGAGCGTCAGCCTTTTTGTTTGCAAGGCGCAGATTGTTTTCTGATGAAATAAGATTTTCTTTTATCTTTGTGAGATGTGCTATAGACTTGTCTATTTCTGTGATAGCTTCGCCAAAACGTCTGCTTGCAAGTTCATAGTTTCGGGCAAAGCCCTCCTTGAAAGTGTTGATGTTTTGCTCAAACATTGTGATGTCGATATTCTCGTTGCGCACCTTTTCAAGCTCTTCCTTATAGGAAAGGGTATTCATGGCGGCATTTCTCAGTATGGTGATTATCGGTATAAAGCACTGAGGTCTGACTACATACATTTTATCATAAGCATATGAAACATCTGTGATGCCTGCGTTATAAAGCTCGCTGTCGCTTTCCAAAAGTGAAACAAGTACAGCGTATTCGCATTTTTTCTCACGCCTGTCCTTGTCAAGCTCTTTGAAGAAATGCTCGTTCTTTTTCTTGGTGGAGGTGGTGTCCTGCTCGTTTTTCATTTCAAACATTATGGATATTATTTCCACACCGTTTTCATCACATTCACGGTAGATAAAGTCGCCTTTGCTTCCTGAACTTGCGTCGTTATCCTTGTCAAAATAAGCGTTTCTGAATGCGGTCGCTCTTATCTTGTTGAACTCGTTCATGCAGTGCTGTTCAAGGCTCTCGCCCACCATTTTTGTAGACAGACGGCTTTTTAGGTCTTTGTAGTATGCGATAGCTTCGTCCTTGCTTTTTATCTGTGCATTAAGCTCTGCAATAGTGGAATTTTTCTCACTTTCCACTTTTGAAAGTGCAGTGGTAAGCTCCAAAGCCTTTTCAGTATCCTTATTTTTGATATCTGTTTCAAGACGTGTTATCTCCGCTTTATATTCATTTTCTGACTTTTGCATTTGCAGAGTATGCTCAGAATTGAGTTGCTGTATCTGCATATCACGTTGGGATATTTCCTGCCTGAGCTTATCTTTTTCGCTGTTGAATTGCGATCTTGCTTTCTCCACAGCCATTGATATGGCAAGTTCTTTTTCTGTGGTCATAGATTTGGTCTGAGCGGTAAGCTGTGCGATAAGCTTTTCGTTTTGACTTATCTGCTCTTTGAGCTGTTCAAGCGTTTTTTCATACTCGGCTCTTGTGCTTTCCTGAGCCTTTGTGACTGCAAGTGTCTTTTCACTCTCACCGTTAGCCGCAGCCGCTTTCAGCTTTTGTATCTCCATATCCTTATCATTGACAGCCTTTGTATACTTGCTGTCAAAATCAAGCTTGGCAAGTTTCAAAGCCTTGTCTTTTTCATCAGCCACACGCTTGTCAAGCTCTTTATCAAACTCAGCGGTTTTTACCTGAGCCACGATAGCCGCATAGCCCTGTTCATCAACTTTGAATACCTCTCCGCAGTGGGGACATTTTATTTCAGACATTTTATGTACCTCCGATTTCTTATTTTTTCTTTAATATGATTATACCATATTTTATTCTCCTATACAAGAAATGAAGAAGATTTTTTTACGACAAAAACGCAGGAACGTATTACCACGCTCCTGCCAATTTATTAAAAAGCCAAAAGTTAGCGAGCGGCACAAAGGTCGCCCATACATAAAATAGTTACGTCATTTGTAGGGGACGGCGCCCTCGACGTCCCGCTTGCTCGGTTTTTCAGCACTCTCAGCAGGAAAGTAAAAAATCACGCTCCTGCGTTTGCGGCTTATCAGCCAAGTATTTTCTTTATATCTTCTTCAGGGGTGCTGATAGGAGTAAGCTGGAACTTATCCACCAAAACGTCAAGCACGCCCTTTGAAACGAATGCAGGGAGGGTCGGTCCGAGGTAGATGTTCTTTATGCCCAATGAAAGCAGGGTGAGAAGTATGCACACTGCCTTTTGCTCATACCATGAAAGCACAAGTGTCAGCGGCAGATCGTTAACGCCGCAGTCGAACGCCTCGGCAAGTGCAAGGGCTATCTTTATGGCTGAGTATGCGTCATTGCACTGTCCGCAGTCAAGTATCCTTGGTATGCCGTCGATAGTGCCAAGATCCATATCGTTTATGCGGTATTTTCCACAGGCAAGAGTGAGGATAAGGCTGTCAGGCGGTGTGAGCCTTGCGAAGTCGGAATAGTAACTTCTGCTCGGTGACGCACCGTCACAGCCGCCTATGAGGAAGAAGTTCTTTATCCTGCCCTCTTTCACAAGGCTTATTATCTTTTCGGCATTTGACAACACTGCGTTGTGTGCAAAGCCTGTTGTTACTGTGTGACCGCCGTTCATGCCTGTCATTTCTCTGTCCTCATCATAGCCGCCGCACTCAATGGCTTTTTCTATAACAGGCGTAAAATCCTTGTCGTCGCCAATGTGCACAAGCTCAGGATATGACACGATAGAGGTGGTGAAAACTCTGTCGCAGTAGCTTTGACGGACAGGCATTATGCAGTTTGTTGTGAAAAGTATCGGTGCAGGGATATTGTGAAATTCCGACTGCTGATTTTGCCAGCCTGTACCGAAATTGCCTTTTAGCTGCGGATAGGCTTTGAGCTTTGGATAACCATGGGCAGGGAGCATTTCACTGTGAGTGTAGATGTTCACGCCCTTGTCTTTGGTCTGCTCAAGGAGAAGTTTCATATCGTGCAGGTCATGACCGCTCACGACGATAAAAGGCCCTTTTTCAATGGTCAGTGGAACTTCTGTAGGGACAGGGTCGCCGTATGCGTCAGTGTTTGCAGCGTCGAGAAGTGCCATACATTTCAGGTTCACATTGCCTGTTTCAAGCACCAGCCCCAACAGCTTTTCAGGGTCGTTCTCACTGCCTATGGCACGCAGAGCCTTGTAGAAAAAGCTTGTCACCTCGCTGTCAGTTTTGCCAAGTGCCTGTGCGTGATAAGCATACGCCGCCATACCCTTTATTCCGAAGAGGATAAGTGATTTCAGTGAGCGGATATCCTCATGATCGTTCCACAGTTTTTTCATGTCGTAGTCATCAAACTTCTGAGAGTTGATGCGGTTTCGCTCAATGTGTATCTCCTCTGTGAGCTGTTTTATGGTGACATTATTGAAGTTCACGTTCGTGATAGTCGTAAAAAGCCCTTTGAGTATGAGCATATCTGTTTTTTCAGTTGACGAGCCATTTTCTGCGGCATTTGCAAGGGCGATAAGTGCACCGATAAGCTCGTCTTGATAAACTGCTGTGTCGGCTTTTTTGCCGCATACGCCTACTTTTCCGTCACAGCCTGTGTTGTGTGCAGTCTGCTGACACTGGAAACAAAACATATCTTTCACTGGTAAGACCTCCGTATATTTGTGATAGGTCTATTATGTACCGATATGTGAAATTTATTCCTGAGTTTTATGAGAAAAACAGCCTTACTGCAAGTGCAGAGAACACAAATCCCATAAGGTCTGAAAGGCACGCCGCTGCAAATACTGAGGGGTAAGCTTTTTGCTTTATGGCTGAAAAATATACTGCTATGGTGTAGAATGTCGTTTCCGTTGACCCCATTAAAACGCTTGCTACACGTCCGCTGTAGCTGTCAGGGGAAACGCTTGAAAGAATGGTTTCAAGGCAGGCGAGTGCGCCGCTCCCTGAAATGGGTCTGACTATAGCAAGGGGTATACACTCTTCTGGAAAGCCCAGAAAAGTGGTCACAGGTCGGAGAAGTTTTGCTATAATATCAGCCGCACCTGATGATGTGAACATTCCCACTGCTGTCATAAGCAGAATGAGCATTGGTATCAGCCCCAAGGCGATTTTGAGGTTTTCAGCCGCACCCTCGCAGAACACATTCACTATATCCACCTTTTTCACAAGCCCATAGCAAAGTATAAAAACCATAAGCGCAGGCACGAAAATGTCACCGAAATTCATGGCGTTCGTCCTTTCTGAGGTTGAGGGCATAGACCATAAGACAGCCTGCGGTCACGGAGATAAGGGAGGAGAAAATGATAGCAGGCGTTACGTCAAAGGGGGATACTGCACCGTGTTCAAGGCGCATTGCCGCAATGGTGGAGGGGATAAGCTGAATGGAAGCCGTGTTAAGCACCACAAGCATAGAAATGCACTTCTTTCGTGCCGCAGGCGGAAGCTTCTGCATGGCTTTCACTGTGGCTATGCCTGAGGGTGTGGCGGCATTGCCTAATCCTAAAAGGTTTGCGGTCAGGTTCATTGTCACGGCATTCATGACCTCGGGGCAGTGTGCGGCATCTCTGAATAGTAGCCTAGTGACAGGGGATAGCATACGGGCAATGACCGCTGTTATGCCAGCCTTTTCACATATCTTCATAAGTCCGCCCCAAAGACACATCGAGCCACTCAGGTATATGACAAGCTCCACCGCTTTGTTACATCCTTCAAGAGAAGCCACTGATACTGCAGTCATGTCGCCTTTAAGAAAACCGCATAACAAGGCGGATAGGGACAATATCACAATTATTACGCTTAATATAATTAACACTCCTTTCAGCTAGTATTCATATCAAGTTAATATATAAAAACTTTGACAATAAGTGTGAAATTTTGGTGATAACGCTTGACAAATGTAATTATGTTTGTTATAATATGTTTATCATAAGATTTATGTTAAATGAAATACTATTTTTGTGTTTCAAATTAATTTAAAGGGGATTGATTTTATGAAATCTACAGGAATTGTAAGAAAAGTTGACGAGCTTGGAAGAATAGTTCTACCTATCGAGCTCAGAAGAACCTACGACCTTGCTGTTAAGGACGCTATCGAGATCTATACAGATGATGACAAGATCATTCTGAAGAAGTTCCAGAGAACTTGTATCTTCTGCGGAAGCGGTGAAGAGTGCGTTGAATACAAGGGCAAGACAATTTGTGCAGCTTGTATGGCAGAGCTCAAGGGTGAAGCTAAGTAATTACATATTTGTAGTAATATTATGAAACAGACAGGACGGACATGAAAGTGTTTGTCCTGTTTTTATTTTATGTGATAGAAAAAGCGTGTATGCAAAAAAACATACACGCTTTTTCATATTATAAGTTTTTTGAAATCATCTTCGCTGCCATTAAATACCGTCATGTGGAGATATTCGCCGCTTTCATAGAATGAGAATTTTACACGGTTGGTATAAGTCCAGAACGTCCAATCCATATCCTCGTCAGGCCTTGAAAACAGGCTCTCATACCATATCTTGTCCTTGTTAAATCTGCTGTCTGAAGCAACGATGTTTTTGTACGTCCGTTCTGTGCAGTATATGACAGGTCTTACGCCGTATTGCTTTTCTATCCTGCCGCAGAAGTCTGCAAGGTTATCTGCGGCTTCGTAATAGTCAGGGGGCAGAAGTCTGTAAAGTCCTCTCAGTCTTACCTCCACTGCAGGGATAAGCCTGCCGCTTAGATCCTCGCCCACAGCATTTATGAAATGCTCTGCCTGCTTAGTGCCGTCAGTATCAAGCTCAAGCACATGGTATGCTCCCACTGATATATCAGTGTCCTTTGAGCCGTTCCAGTTGTCACGGAACGCACCGTCCTCAAAGGTAGTGCCTTTGGTGGCTCTTATATAGGCGGTCTGGATATTCTGCTTAGCAAAACTCTTCCAGCGTATCTCGCCCATTGACTCTGTTACAACAGGTCCTCTTATTGGATAGTCACGCTTTTTCGGCTCATTGAACCACAGTCTGCCTGTATACAAAAGCACCGCAATGTTTATCACAAGCACAACTGCACACAGTATTATCAGCCGTTTTACGAGCTTTTTCAGAAATCTGTGACGCGGCTTTTCTTCCTCGCAGACCTCGTAGTTTGTGTAGTTTGAAAGGTCACGATCGTCATACTCGCTGTCTATTTTGTTTATAGCTTCCTTGTCAAGCTTGAATTTCTTGCTGCGTTTCATTAGCAGTATCCTCTCGGTTAAATTCCTCAGAATTTGCGATAAGCTCCGCAAAGGTATATGTGTCAAGCTTGTTCCTTACCATTTCAGATATCTCGTTAAAAGCTTTCTGATAACAGCAGATACCGTCTGCACCTCTGTTGCAGGTGCAGTCTGGGGAAAGACATCTTGAAAAATAATATGTACCCTCTATGGCTTCAAGAACGTCTTTCAAGGTAAGCTGTGCAGGGTCTTTATTTATGATATAGCCCCCCTGCGTGCCTTTATATGACTTCACTATGTCAGCCGCAACAAGCTTTCTCAGTATCTTCAGCGCAAATCGAAGTGTAACGCAGGCATCATTGGAAATGGTCTTTGCGTCCATTTTGTCTTTTTCGCGGCATAGAACGGATACTATTCTTACTGCGTAATCCGCCTCAAGTGTTATAAACATTTATTTCCTCCGAAACTTAGTCAAGATAATCTCTTACCTTGTTGCTCCTGTTAGGGTGACGGAGCTTTCTGAGAGCCTTTGCCTCTATCTGACGTATTCTCTCACGGGTAACGTTGAACTGCTGACCTACTTCTTCAAGAGTTCTTGAACGTCCGTCCTCAAGACCAAAACGCAGTCTGAGCACCTTCTCTTCTCTCTCTGTAAGAGTGGAAAGCACCTGATTTATCTGCTCTTTAAGAAGCACAAGTGAAGCGGCTTCTGCCGGAGCCGGAGCGTCATCATCAGGGATAAAGTCGCCAAGATGTGAGTCCTCCTCCTCACCGATAGGTGTTTCAAGAGAAACAGGGTCCTGAGCGATACGCATTATCTCTCTTACTCTTTCAACGCTCATATCAAGCTCTTTTGCTATTTCCTCAGGTGACGGATCATGACCGTTCTTGTGGAGAAGCTGTGAGGATACTTTCTTTACCTTTGTGATAGTTTCTACCATGTGTACAGGTATTCTGATAGTTCTTGCCTGATCGGCAATCGCTCTTGTTATAGCCTGTCTTATCCACCATGTGGCATATGTGGAGAATTTGAAGCCCTTTGTATAGTCGAATTTTTCAACGGCTTTGATAAGACCCATGTTGCCTTCCTGGATAAGGTCAAGGAAGCTCATTCCTCTGCCCACATATTTCTTTGCGATAGAAACAACAAGTCTGAGGTTTGCTTCTGCCAGTCTTTTTCTTGCTTTTTTAGCGTCCTTTTCATTGCCGCTAGACATCTTTTCTGCAAGCTGTATCTCCTCCTCGGAGGTAAGAAGCGGCACTCTGCCTATTTCCTTAAGGTAGATCTTAACCGGGTCGTCGATAGCGATCCCGTCAGTTGAAAGGGAAATATCAACGCCGTCCTGATCCAGATCGTCTTCTGGGTTTACCATGTCAAGGCTGTCGTCGGTGATGATATCATCAATTATCTCAATATTATTTGCGGCACAGCTATCATAGAAGCTGTCCATTTGCTCGACGTCATAGTCGAGCTTTTCAAGAGCGTCAGTTATCTCTTTTGTAGTGAGCTTGCCTGTAGTTTTGCCGTGTTCCATAAGGTTATCAAGTATCTGTTTCTTGTCTGTCATTTCAAACACTCCAATCTCAATTTTTACATCGGTTGATCTTTGCTAATTCTTTTTGCGCATTTCTTCATACTTTTTGAAGAAGTCATCGTCGGATATATTCTCCTGTTTCTCCTTCGGCTTGTAGTTTAAAAGCACATTTATATAATCCTCAGCGACCTTGGCGTCAATGCCCAGTTCGCTGTATTTTTCCAGTATCTCCGTTATCTTACCCACTTCCTCGGGTGAAAATTCACCATTAAAAGATGATACAGAGCAATCCTGCAAATCGGTTATCTTGCTCGTCAGGCTTTCGTAAACACGCCTATTGAAGCTGGTAACGAATTTGTCGGGCGGAAGCCTTTTGAGAACATCTCCGCAGGCGTCATGATTATTGTAGAGATAATATATGATACCCGCTTCGGCGGCGGATTCTCGTCTGTGTTCATTGGCTTCGGGGTTTATGGTGTCACGCTTGTCAGCGAAGGTTATAGTGCGAGTCCATTCCTTTTTGCTATACTGATAGCGACGGTTTTTAAGTATAGCATTAAGTTCTGCATTGACAGTTGTGATGCTCACATTCTGTTCAGCCGCCACCTTTTTTGCGTATATCTCACGCTCAGTAGGGGAGCTTATATCTGCAAGGACTTTATAGGCTTTTTTGAGATAATCTATCCTGCCTATATCAGTGTCCATATCAATGCCGTCTTTGCATTTTTCTAACTCAAACTCTATTGCACCGTCTGATTTTTTCAGCAAATGGCGAAAGTGGTCTGCTCCGAATTTGTTTATGTACTCATCAGGGTCTTTTGCACCGTTCATTTTTATAACGGTGGTCTTGAGGCCAGTTTCACCTAGAATTTTTATTGCTCTCGTTGTGGCTTTCTGACCTGCGCCATCTGCGTCATAGCATATGACAACGTTGTCTGCATAGTTGGATATTATCTTCGCCTGCTCAGGGGTGAGCGCAGTTCCGCAGGAAGCTACGGCATTCTCAAAGCCTGCCTGATTAAGGGAAATAACGTCAAGATTACCCTCGCACAGAAGAATGGTCTTATCTTTCACTGCGGCGTTTTTGGCGAAGTTCATGGAGAAAAGAAATCTGTTTTTTGAATACACAAGGGTATCTTTTGAGTTAAGGTATTTTCTCTTATCGTCAGTTGTGAGCGCTCTTCCGCCAAAGCCCACTATATGACCTGCAAGGTCGATAAAAGGGAACATTGCACGATTTACGAAGAAATCGAACGTATTTCGGGTATTCTTCTGTGAACGTGAGATAAGCGAGCCTTGCTCCAATTCTTCCTCGGTGAAGCCCTCAGAGAGCATATAGCTTTTCAAGGCAGACCAACTGTTTGGAGCAAAGCCCATTCCATATTTCTTTATGGTTTCAATACTGAGCTTACGTTTGTTTATAAGATAGTCAAGACATTCCTTGCCCTGTGGTGTCTTTAGCTGATGATAGAAAAACCTTGCGGCTGTTTTATTCATTTCATAGAAGCGCTTTCTGGTATCGGTGCGCTTGCTGTCATAGCCGTTATCCTCCGGAAGCGGCACTCCGCCACGTTCTGCAAGGAGCTTGACAGCTTCCCAATAGTCCAGATTATTGTACTTCATTGTAAAAGTGATAACATCTCCGCCTGCTCCGCAGCCAAAGCAGTGAAAATACTCTTTGTCAGGGTGAATATGGCAGGACGGGGTTTTTTCGTTGTGAAAAGGGCAGAGGCAAACATAATCTCTGCCTGTTCTTTTGAGGGTGACGTAGCTGCTCATGACCTCTGCGATAGGGTTGGCAGCTTTAAGTCTTTCTATAAAATCTATAGGCAGCGGCAAATTTCTTCCTCCTTGGGTATGCGCTAATACTTTGTCCACCCCAATGGGATAAACAGATTTTTAAAGGTCTCAATGGCAAATCCGTCTGTCATGCCTGATATGTAATCGCAGATAGCACGGTCAATTCCGAACTGATAGGCGAGATTCATATAAAAGGCAGGCAGCTTTTCGATATGATGAACATAGTAGTCATAGAGCTTTGCTATCATGTCTTTAGCCTTGACTTCTTCTGATTTGCACTTTGGATTTGTGTATACAAAGTCAAACATAAATCTATGCAGTGCAGTGTAGGCGTCACTCACTTCGTTGTCCATATGCAGGCTTTCTGCTCCGCCCTTGATAAGCGAGGTCACAAGAGTGGTTATCCTCTCAGACTTGGATCCGCCAAGAACCTTTGTGATATTTTTCGGGATATCCTCCTCGGTCATAATGCCTGCACGAACGGAATCGTCGATATCGTGATTTATATAGGCGATAACGTCTGCAAATCGCACAACATAGCCCTCTTTCGTGTCGGCTATCATGTTAGTGTGCTTTAATATTCCGTCACGGACTTCTTCTGTGAGGTCAAGACCCTTGCCGTCTTTTTCCAAAATATCCACTACACGCAGGCTTTGCTCATAGTGGTGAAAGCCGTCAGGGCTAAGCTCGTTGAGAGCCCTTTCTCCTGCATGACCAAAAGGCGTATGACCAAGGTCATGACCCAGTGCGATAGCTTCGGTGAGATCTTCGTTGAGCCGCAAAGCCCGTGAGATAGTCCGTGCGATCTGACTTACCTCAAGGGTATGAGTAAGTCGTGTTCTATAATGGTCGCCTGCAGGGGACAGATAGACCTGAGTTTTATGCTTCAGCCGTCTGAAAGAGTTGCAGTGAAGTATCCTGTCACGGTCACGCTGGAAACACGTCCTCAGCGGACAAGGTTCGCAAGGATCTTTACGCCCTTTTGAATCAACAGACAAGCAGGCGTTTTCGCTCAGAAATTGTTTTTCAAACAACTCGGTTTGTTCTCTCGGCAGCACAAAAATTCCCCCTTACAGTATATAAAACATACTAACTCTATATAATATATACTATAATAGTTCAAAAAAGCCTTTATTTTTACATAAAGGCTGAATGTTTTTGTATAATCGCACAAATTTCATGCAAAATCAGCAAGAAGATTTGTTTCTTCTGACAATTCAAGCTTGCCGCAGGATATATCCGTAAGCTGTTTTTTCAGCTTGTCTGATAATTCAGACTTCACAAGAAACGCAAGATCTACAGAATCGGCAAAGTCCTCTTTTTCCATTATCACGCCATATTCAGGCAACGCATAGCTGACCTTGCCATAAAGTGTATAGTCGCAGGAAAAGGATATTCTTGAACACTCACACATTTTCATTTTTCTTGCAGCGTTCACCGCCATTGAACAACCCTGAGAATAGGCTCTTGTAAGACCGCTTGCCCCCAAAAGTATTCCACCGAAATATCGTGTCACCACCACACAAACGTCTGTAAGCCCAGATTTGTTTATTACATCAAGCACTGGCACTCCGCCTGTACCCTGTGGCTCGCCGTCGTCGCTGTATCGTGAAACGTTACCCTCTCTCAACACATAGGCATAGACGTTGTGCCTAGCCTTGCGGTTTTCGGCTTTTATCCTGTTTATAAATGCGACAGCCTCATCAGCGGTGCTGACAGGTGCGATATGCCCGATAAATTCGGACTTTTTCTCCGTAAAGCTCGCCTGAGCTTCCTCATAGATTGTTGTATATCCCATTTGGTTTCCTCATATAAAAGAAAAAAGGAACGGAATTATCCGTTCCCTTTGAAAATTAGTCAAGATTAAATCTCTTCTTGAATCTGTCAACACGTCCGCCTGTATCTACGAGCTTCTGCTTACCTGTGTAGAATGGGTGGCACTTAGAACAAATTTCAACCTTGATATCCTTCTTTGTAGAACGAGTATGGATAACATTACCGCAAGCGCAAGTAATTGTTGTTTCCTCATACTTTGGGTGAATTCCTTCTCTCATTTGACTTCCTCCTTCCAAACTAAAATTATGACTCATAGAAGCCCATCATTTCAGTTTAGACAGTAGTTCTATGTAGTATTTATCAATATGCTGAACAAATCAGCTTTATTATTATACCATTATATACGTCACTTGTCAAGCACTTAACACTTTTTTTACATTTATCCTGCTCGTTTCGACAAAACAAAAAGGCAACCCATTGGCTGCCCTTTGCTTGTGTAAAAATTTTGGAGAGGATGAAACGAGCTAAGAGTTTAATCTTAGTGTTTACATTCTTTTTCTTTCTCTGTTCTACATTACATATTATAGCCTTTAGGGGCTGTAACTTCAAGAACAGACAAGTTACATTTCACTACAATACTGTTACAAATTATTTCAATTTGTAACTTTAAAATAACCTTAAATTTTCCTCAAAGCAGGATTATTATTCGTGGTCAACTCCGTATGCTGCACGGTATTCCAGCATTTTGTCAAGATACTCTTTGCCCTCAACAACACCGTCCTGAATAGCCTTGATGATATCGTTGATGTTTACGATAGAGTATACCTTTACGCCAAAGTCTTTATAAGCCTGTTCAACAGCTGAAAGGTCGGTGTCAAGAGCCTTTTCCATTCTGTCAACTGTTATCACCATGCCTGTTACGTTTACGTCTGCGGCACTTTTGAGCTTTGGCATTGACTCTCTGAGAGCCTTGCCAGATGTCATAACATCGTCGATGATTATTACCTTTTCTCCGTCTGCAAGCTTCTTTCCAACGAACATTCCGCCCTCGCCGTGATCCTTAGCTTCCTTTCTGTCAAAGCAGTAAGAAACGTCAATGCCATACTTTGTTGCAAGCGCGATAACGGCTGAAACAGCAAGAGGGATACCCTTATATGCAGGTCCGAAAAGTGTTTCAACAGGTATTTTGTTGTCAGCTATGCAATCAGCGTAAAAGCTGCCCAGCTTTGCAAGCTGTTCGCCTGTTTTATAGTTTCCGCAGTTGATGAAATACGGAGCTTTTCTTCCACTCTTGAGTGTGAAGTCGCCAAATGTGAGAACTCCGCTGTCTACCATAAATTTTATAAATTCTTCCTTGTAGGTCATATTGAACTTCCTTTCAATTATGTTACTTTGATTATACCACATTTTTCACGGCTTTGCAAGGTTTTTTTGTCTGCCGAACATAAGTCCGTGAGAGCCTGTGGCAAGGCAGAAAACGCCGTGTTCTCGCATATCTCCACATATTGAGTGTATAACGCCGTATTGCTGTCTATCGGTATTTATACGTGCGAAGCTTTCGCCCAGATCATCAGAAATATAAAAGCCGTATTCGCCACTGATATTTCCTGTGACATACATTGCAGGAGTTTCTTCAAGCCCTTTTCCAAAGCCTATGCAATTAATCCTGTCCTCATGGAGAATATCACTTATACCCACGCTGTCACTCTTTATCTCGAAGCGGTAAAGTCCCTTTATGCCGTTTGCAAGCCAGAATACTCCGCTTTTATCTGGCTGTCTTGAAAGCTGATAGTGAGCGTATCGTGGACACTTTATGTCCGTTTTTATGGACACTTCTCTGAAAGTTGCACCTTTGTCACGGCTGATGTAAAGCCCCAGATTTTCTCTTTCTGCTATGGCGAAGAAAAGATCGCTGTTGTAATAGTCCGAGAAAATTTTTACGTTGTGTTCATCTGCTGAGTTTCCTTTACAGTCCATAAAAACGGACTTCTGCCAGCTTTCGCCCTCATCGTCAGTATAGCAGACAGCCTTGTTAGAAAAGCCTTTGCCGCCTGCAACAGCCCACATTATGCGTTTGCCGTCGGCAGATATCGCTGTCCAACCTGAGTCTACATTAGGCTTTTCGATGTTGTCAAGCTTTTTGTCTATAGACTCAGAAAGCCCATGGGGCATGGGAAGTCTTTCCCACGTTGAACCGCAATCTTTGGATAAGATCAGACCTCCTTTTGTTTTGCCCGTCCAGTTGCCACGGGGAGTTGCGACGATGTATTCGGGGTCGCTGAGGGTGAGATCAGCATTAAGGCAGGTGATGTAGCGGTCGCCATTTTCGTTTGCAAAGGAATTTTCGCACTCACTGTCATAATCTTCAAAGGCAAAGCCGCCAAGGTCGCCAATGATATCTATAATGCGATTCCTGCCATGGGGAGTGGTGTATACATTAAGGTGAACGGTTTCCTCGATGCCCTCGCAGAATGGTTTGACAAGCACATCTCCGCTTGCAAGACCTGTTATCATGAACAGACCTGTTCCTGTGTTGAATAAGGCTGTGTCGCTGTCAAAAGGTGAAAGCTTTATGTCGCTTATCCAGTGGACACAGTTTCCGCCGCCGTTGTATCGTGGTTTCATGTATGGGATATTCCAATCGAAGCGGCTATATTCAAGCCTGTTCATTATTATCTTCCAGCTTTCACCGCTGTCGGTGCTTGTATAGATTATATCTCCGCCATTTTTTCGGCAGACAGTTGATAGCAAAAGCATTTTGCCGTTGGAACATATTCCGCTGTAGCCGCATGGGATATGGTCCTTGGGAGTTATGTCTTTGTCAAAAACAGTTACTCCATTTTCGATGCGGTATCTGTATACCTTGCCGCCTGAAAGCGAGCCTGTGTCGCAGGCATAAGCACCCATGCCACCGTAGAATACTTCTCCGCTTGAAGCAAAAGTGATGTATATATATCTGCTGTCGCTGGTGATACGCTGTGGCACGAAGCCATAATAGGAGGAGTTTTCATATTTCACAGGGTCGGGGGCGGTGAGGGGAACGAAGCTTTTCAAGCCGTCTGTGGAGCAATACAGAGTGTGACCTCTTGTTACACCGTCAGGGGAGTTTGCTTCACCTGAACAGCCTGCGATAAAAAGTTTGCCCTCACTGTCTGTCCATATAAGCGAGATGTTTTTCTCACCAAACAGGTCTATGCTTTGCCAGCTTTCGCCCATATCCTCAGAATAGATAATTCCTGCGGTCTGAGAGCCGAAATACAGCCTGCCGTTTTTGTAAATAAGTCTGTCACCTGTGGCTCTGCCAACTTCGTTTCCGTGAACGCTACATGGCAGTGCCTTTTGTATTATATTTTCTCCCTTATCATCAGATATGCAGATATAATTTGAGCGTTTATCTCCGCAGGTGAAAAACAGCTTATTTGGGTCGTTTTCGACAAGGGCTATTGCAAGGGGATAGGTTTGTGCAGGGTCGTCTGCGGTAACTTTGTCTGCCAGATAGACCCATGTGCTTTTGTCAAAGTCATAGCGGTAGATACCGCCTATGTCAGTGCGGATATACAGCGTTTTGCTGTCGGTGGGGTGGAAAGTGATACCTGTCACAAAGCCGCCTCCGCCTATTTTCAGATTGCCATATTCATACTGTATCGGCGAAAGAAGTTTCATATATTTCTCCGTTACCATTCGATAGTAGAAACGTCAACAGGGTCTTTGTTTATCTCAACTTTGTCTACCTTGCTGTTTTTGACGGTTATAACTCTGTCAGCCATTGGTGCGATAGCGGAGTTGTGGGTTATGACTATAACTGTCACACCGTCATTTCGGCAGGTATCCTGCAAAAGTCTGAGGATATTTTTACCTGTGTTGTAATCAAGAGCGCCCGTTGGTTCGTCGCAAAGAAGAAGCTTAGGATTTTTCGCCAATGCTCGTGCGATAGAAACACGCTGCTGCTCGCCGCCTGAAAGTTGGGAGGGAAAGTTGTTCATTCTGTCCTCAAGTCCCACTTTTTTCAGCACTTCTTCAGGCTTTGAGGCATGTGCGCATATCTGTGTGGCAAGCTCTACATTTTCCTTGGCAGTAAGATTATTCACAAGGTTATAGAATTGAAAAACAAAGCCTATGTCATATCTGCGGTAAGTTGTGAGCTGCTTTTTATTAAAAGTGGCAATGTCCTTGCCGTCAACAAGGATCTTGCCCTCGTCGCAGGTATCCATGCCGCCGAGCATATTAAGTATAGTAGTTTTTCCTGCACCGCTTGCGCCTACTATAACAGCAAATTCGCCTTTTTCTATCTCAAATGAAACACCGTCTGCGGCATTTATGGTTATCTCGCCCATTTTATATCTTTTATAAACGTTCTTGAATTTTACAAAGCTCATAGTCTGCACCCCCATATTGTCTTTACGTTATTGTATCACAATAATATGAACATTTCAAGGGCTTTTGCTACTTGAAATGGTGGAAGTGATATGTTATAATTGTATCTGAAATAGGCGTGAGCCTCACATTTTGACAAGGAGAGATATAAATGGAATTTCAGAAGCTTATTGAAAGCAGAAGAAGCATAAGAAAATATGACGGCAGTAAAAAGGTAACAAAAGAGCAGATAGAAACGCTCATAGCTGCTGCAACAGAAGCACCATCGTGGAAAAACTCTGAAACTGCAAGGTATTACTGCGTTCTAAGCGACGAGATGACAAAGAGGGTAAGAGAGGAGTGCTTGCCTGGATTTAACAGAGAAAGGTCTGAAAATGCGGCACTTCTTGTAACGACTTTTGTACATACAAGAGCAGGTTTTGACAAAGAGGGTGATCCTGATAATGAAGTCGGCAATGGCTGGGGTTTTTACGATCTTGGTCTGCACAATGAGATACTTCTTCTCAAAGCGGCTGAGCTTGGCTTAGGCTCGCTTGTAATGGGCATCAGGGACGGAGAAAAGCTCCGTGAGGTGCTTGAAATACCTGAAAGCGAGATCGTAGTATCGGTTATAGCCGTTGGCTATCCTGCAGAAGCCCCTGCCAGACCTAAAAGAAGAGCTGTTGAGGATATTGCAAAGTTCTTTTAATATGGGAGTTATGCAGTTTTTAGCTTGTATTTGTGATATTGACCTTCCTGCGCTTTAGTTTGGTCGTCAGACCTTTCCTTACAGCATGGGAAGGTCTTTTTGTGCATAAAAATAAGGCGTTAGAACAAAATCTAACGCCTTACTGATATTCTTTTGAACACGAAGTCTTATCGTTGTCCACATTACAAGACTTGTGAAGTGGTTTAAAACCTTACTTCATAGCCTCTTCAACTGCAACTGCGCAAGCAACTGTAGCACCAACCATTGGGTTGTTGCCCATACCGATAAGACCCATCATCTCAACGTGTGCAGGAACTGAAGAAGAACCAGCAAACTGAGCGTCGCTGTGCATTCTTCCCATTGTATCTGTCATACCGTAAGAAGCAGGACCAGCAGCCATGTTATCTGGGTGCAGAGTTCTACCTGTTCCTCCGCCTGAAGCTACTGAGAAGTATTTCTTGCCCTTCTCAAGTCTTTCCTTCTTGTATGTACCTGCAACTGGGTGCTGGAATCTTGTTGGGTTTGTTGAGTTACCTGTGATAGAAACGTCTACGTTCTCTTTCCACATGATAGCAACGCCCTCGGTAACATCGTTAGCACCGTAGCAGTTTACCTTAGCTCTCAGACCATCAGAGTATGCCTTGCGGAATACTTCCTTAACTTCGCCTGTGTAGTAATCCATCTCAGTTTCAACATATGTGAAGCCGTTGATTCTAGCGATGATCTGTGCAGCGTCCTTGCCAAGACCATTAAGAATAACTCTCAGAGGCTTTGTTCTAACCTTGTTAGCCTTCTCAGCGATACCGATAGCACCCTCAGCGGCAGCGAATGATTCGTGACCTGCGAGGAATGCGAAGCACTCTGTATCCTCTTCAAGAAGCATCTTGCCGAGATTACCGTGACCAAGACCAACCTTTCTCTGGTCAGCTACAGAGCCAGGGATACAGAAAGCCTGAAGTCCCTCACCGATAGCAGCAGCAGCGTCAGCAGCTCTTGTGCAGCCCTTCTTGATAGCGATAGCGCAGCCTACTGTGTAAGCCCACTTAGCGTTCTCAAAGCAGATAGGCTGAATGCCCTCAACGAGCTTATAAATGTCAAGACCCTTAGCCTTGCATACGTCAGCACACTCTTCGATAGTGTTGATACCGTACTGATTGATAACAGCAAGGATCTGCTTTTCTCTTCTCTCATATGATTCAAATAAAGCCATTGTAACAAATCCTCCTTATTCTTTTCTTGGGTCAACGATCTTAACAGCGTCAGCTACTCTACCGTACTGACCCTGTGCTTTCTCAAAAGCAGTGTTAGCATCGTCGCCAGCCTTGATGAAGTCCATCATCTTGCCGAAGTTTACAAACTTGTAGCCGATGATCTCGTCATCTTCGTTAAGTGCAAGACCTGTAACATAGCCGTCTGTCATTTCAAGGTATCTAGGACCCTTTGCAAGTGTACCATACATAGTACCTACCTGTGAACGAAGTCCCTTACCAAGGTCCTCAAGACCAGCGCCTACTACAAGACCGCCCTCAGAGAATGCACTCTGTGAACGACCGTAAACGATCTGGAGGAAAAGCTCTCTCATAGCTGTGTTGATAGCGTCGCAAACGAGGTCTGTGTTAAGAGCCTCGAGAACTGTTCTGCCTGGAAGGATCTCTGATGCCATAGCAGCAGAGTGTGTCATACCTGAGCAGCCGATAGTTTCAACGAGACATTCCTGGATAACGCCCTCTTTTACGTTAAGTGTCAGCTTGCAGCAGCCCTGCTGTGGAGCACACCAGCCGATACCGTGTGTAAAGCCTGAGATATCCTTGATTTCCTTAGCTTTTACCCACTTTGCTTCTTCTGGAATTGGAGCTGCACCGTGAGCAACGCCCTGAGCGATAGGGCACATTGTTTCAACTTCGTGAGAATAAACCATTATTTACATAACTCCTCTCAAATGATTTTGGTGTAAATGTTGTATATTACATACACTCATATTATAACGCATATTTCGCCATTTTGCAATAGTATTTTATGATTTTTAATATTTTTTTCTCATTCTGTGGTAATTATAACGCTACTGAGAGGTGCGAGTCTGAGTGGCAGCTTATAGTTTGTGGTATAAAGACCGCTGTTTATGCAGTTTGATCCACTATAAATATCACGGTCAGAGTTGAGAAGCTCTTTGTAGGCTCCGTTTTGCTCGACCTTCAGGATATAGTTCTGATAGCTTCCAGAAAAATTGAACACCATATAAAGCGTCTTGCCGGAAGGGTCGCTTCTGCGGTAGGCATAAATGCACTGATTTTTGTTGTCTGCGTCTATCCAGCGGAAAGATGTGGAATTATAGTCGGACTTATACAGTGCAGGCTGTTCAAGATAAAGCTTGTGGAGTGCTTTCACATACTCGTGTAATGAATCGTGTATAGGATATGTGAGCAGATTCCAGCCCAGCTCTTTTTCATCACGCCATTCAAGATATTCGCCAAGCTCGTTGCCCATGAAGTTGAGTTTCTTGCCAGGGTGAGTGAACTGGAAAGTATACAGTGCTCTTATGGTAGCAAACTGCTCCTGCTGACTGCCGAACACCTTATCCACCATGGTTTTCTTGCCGTGAACTACCTCGTCGTGGGAGTAAGGAAGAATGAAAAGGTCATTATAGAAATAACTCATGGAGAAGGTCATTTTATTGTGATGATTTCTGCGTTCAAAAGGCGGAGTCTTTATATAATTGATGGTATCGTTCATGAAGCCCAGATCCCATTTATAGTCAAAGCCAAGACCGCCGAACTCAACAGGGGCAGTTACCTTTGTGTAGTTTGTGGAATCTTCTGCAAAAAGCATAACGTCAGGGTGCATTTTCTGAATGGCGTAATTAGTGTTCTTCAAGAACCATATACCGCTGTCGTTCACAGCGTCATCAGTGTGGCCGTGACGATAGATAAGGTTTGCAACTGCGTCATATCTCAATCCGTCAACATGATATTTTTCTATCCAGAAATTAACTGAGGATTTTACAAAGCTAAGCACATGAGGCTTTGTGTAGTCAAACAGGGCAGTACCCCACTCGGAGTATCTGTCATACTCATTGTCGCTTTCAAAGAGGAAGCTTCCGTCATATATGTGCAGGGCATAGAAATCACGGACAAAATGTACGGGTACAAAGTCCAGAATAATGCCGATATTTTCCGCATGACAAGCGTCTATGAACTTCATAAGCCCTCTAGGGTCGCCGTAACGGCTGGTTGCGGAGAAATATCCCGACACCTGATAGCCCCATGAGCCGTCATAAGGATATTCCGTCAGTGGCAGAAGCTCGATATGGGTATAGCCCATTTCCTTTACATAAGGTATGAGCAGGTCTATCATTTCTTCATAGGTGTAAAAGCGGTCGGTTTCTTCTTTTCCCTCTTTTATGCGCCACGAGCCGAAATGCACCTCATATATGTTCATAGGCTTTTCATAGCATTTGTCACGCTTTGAGAGCCATTCTTGGTCATTCCAGCTATAGCTGTCGATATCATACACCACAGACGCATTTTTCGGTCTTACCTCGCTGTACACCGCAAAAGGGTCTGAGCGGTAGTGCTTTTCAAGAGTAGGCGTTGTGATAACATACTGATAAATGTCACCCTCTTTTGCAGGGCGTTCAACGCTCCATACCCCACGTTCATCGCATTCCATAGGGATAATATCTCCATTAAGGCAAAGCTCTACCTTCTTTGCATGGGGCGCATAGGTGGAAAATCTTATGCCGTTCTCTATTTTTACTGCCCCCAGGGCTTCATACGCTCTACAGCTTTGACCATTTATAAATTCTGTGATGATATTGTTTTTCATGCCGTTTCCCCCTGTGAAAAATATGATAATGATAAAATATTTATAAAAAGTTATTGAAATTTCATAAATTTATGATATAATAAAAGTTGGCGCGAATTGTCTGCTTTTTTGACATTAATTCAGCTTAGTCTGATTTTTCCTCAAAAAAGACCTTTTGTCGTTATGAATCTGAAAGGAATGTAGTTAAATGTCAAGCTCTGCGATAACCAAAAGTGCTTTGTGTGATTCACTGAAAAAACTCTGCGAGCAAAAACCCTTTGATAAAATATCCATATCCGATATAACAGGTGAGTGCGGTCTTAACCGCCAGTCTTTTTATTACCATTTTCAGGATAAATATGAGCTTTTGAGCTATATCTATCTTCACGAGCTTTTCGCTGATATCACCAAAGGCGTAAACTACGACAACTGGTATGAGCGTCTTGAGGGATTTCTCGTAAATATGCTCAAAGACAAGCGCTTTTACTCAAACACGCTAAAAAGCAACGAAAAGATATTCGAGCATTATCTTTTCAGAAGTATGCACAAGCTGTTCATCAGATTTTTCTATCACGCTGTTGCTATAACCAGAAAGCGTTCCGATAAGGCGAAGTTCTTTGCCGATTTTTATTCTCATGGCTATTGCGGAATAATAATAGATTGGGCAACGGGCGGAATGAGAGAAACTCCACATGACGTAATGCTGAAAATGCGTGAGCTTGCATACGAAAATGTTACCATTGGTGAGGGATTCAGACAGAACCTTTGACAAAAGTCACACAATCACTCTGTTATTTTATCATATTTTATGTAATAAGTGAATAGACAAACCTAAACATACGACAAAAAAAGCGACAGATCCAGATTTCTGTCGCTTTTATTTTTTCCCTACTTTGAAGCTTTTGATTTTCTTCTGTCAATAATAACGCATACTATGAATATCAGCAATCCTGCCCCTGAGAGAACTATGCCCTCGTGGAGCAATGGTGCGGTAAAGGTTATCTTTATGCTGTGGCTGCCTTTTGGTATCTTGAAACCAAGGAATGCAGTGTCGGTCTTTTCACACTGCACCTCTTTGCCGTCGATCTCAGCGGTGAAGCCGTCGGTATACGGAATGGAAATGGTGAAATAGCCGTCATTTTTAACGTCTATAGTGCCGTTTATCACATCTCCGTGAGAGGTCTTCTTGTCTATCATGAACGGGTCAACGTCACGCACAAGGCTGTCTTTGTCGATGACATAACAGCGAACGTTGGTTATCTCATACTTGCCGTCAGAGAAATTCACTTTAACGCTGTCTGCACTATAGTCCTGACCTGTGGTTATGACATATTCAAAACGTCTGTTATTATTGTAATACTTCCAATCAGGTGCAGTGAGCTTGTTTTTATTGCCGTTTATGGACACCCAAGCGTCCTTTCTGCCACCCTTTATATCGTTGTTCACATTGAAAGATACAAACATTATCTCATTGTTCGTGAGCGTTTCGGGAAGCGTTATCTCCTGAGTGAAAGGCTTTTTAGCGTCAATGGTGTATTTTCCCCATTCACGCTTTATCTGGTCGCACTCTGTAAAGTTGATGGAGCGTACCTTTTTGATATCAGATGAAAATGACTTTTCCGTCTTATCCTCAACTATTATATTATTGAAAAGAGCTTCCACTGAGTAAGGATAATTCAGGGAATTATATTCTTTTCTGCCGATAAGAGCATTGGTAGCATATCCGAAAGGCAGAACGTCATTGTTTTCATAAAGTGAAAGGCTTCCGCTCTCTTTTATCTTCTTGTAGCCTGACACTGCCTTTACTGGGTCGTCAGTGATAAGATACCTGTTTGAAAAATACATATCAGCAATAAGGCTTCGTGTCTGAGTGGTCAGGGAAGTGTTGCGGTATGAATTTTCGTTGTATATCTCGCTGTAATAAAATTTGTTGTAATCTTTATTGTGCAGTGAGGAATATATTGACATGGTGTAATAATCTGCATTATATATCATATTCACTGTGTTCACTTCGTCAACGCAGTTTGAAGTTCTCGATATCTCCTCTTGCGAGCCGACATAATCTGCAAGTGTATTCATATCACTGCTGTTATCATATTCAAGCTCTCTTAAAGGCACAAGCTCGTCTGCAAAGTTTGCATATACTGTGGATACCACGAGGCAAAGGGACATTCCTATATTAAGTATGAACTCTTTTTTGCAACGTCTGTATACAAACAGGCTCGACATAAGCACAACAAAGTCAAGGATAATATAAAACTCCACTTTTTTGGTGGTCTTGAACCAGAAAACTCCTGCCAATGCAACTAAAAGGGTTATCACTGCAAGTGGTTTAAGCTTTAGCTTTCCTCTTATTATATCAAAATAGGTGTGTCCGAAAAGGAGCATACCAAGAGGAAGGAAAGGTATAAGAACTTTCGGGTCAACATACAGTGTGCCGTTTAACATATAGACTATTATAGGGCAGGTGGCTATTACCATCATAACGATTCCGAGAAATCTTCTATAGCGTTGTTTTGAGAACACCGCCGATATTATGCTAAGCACTGTGAAAAGGCAAAGCCCCATTGAGTAGTGATAATAGAGCAGGAATTTCAAGTTTACGCCTGGTATGAACGACTTGAGATCAACATGGCTGTTGCCTGCCTCTCTGCCTGAGAGCATACAGTGCAGTGTCGGCAGGATAAGCACACACGCCATTATCACTGCTAGGATAAGCCTGAAAGCGAATGCTGTTCCGTCTTTGCAGAACTTCTTGAAAGTTGGCTTTTCATTTATTTTCAGCCAGCGGTAAACGCCATACACTGCCATTGCCGCAAGACCCGACACTGCAAAGAAATAGCTTGTCATGAGCATCAAAAATGCCCAAAGCGTCACCATGTATTTTCTCTTGCCCTCAAAATAATCCTCGATAGCCATAAAACCTAAAAGCAGGAACGGCATATAATTCACGAACATTATGTGCCTGTGACTGTGGAAGATAAGGGGCGCTGAAAAGAGAAACACAAAGCTCAGTGCAAACGCTGTGTTGTCTGTGAATTTCTGACGCATCCATATATAGAATATCCACAGGCTTGCTATAATGCCTATTATGGATACTATCTGTATATAGGTGGACATTTTCACAAAGGGCAGAAGATAAGAAAAAAGTATTATAGGCGAATAAAGCCCATAATATGACAGATTATAGATGTTCTCGCCACAACCTATGTTCGGGGCAAAGGAGGGAAAAAAGTCCCCTGTTTTGTAAAAGAGCTTTCTGAAATAATCAGGGATAGCATAGTGCTGTCCGCCCCAATCAAGCTCAGAGCCATAGGCGTATTTAAACCTTGTGAGCGCAAGGACAAACAGAAGATATATCCCCGTAAGCACACAAAGATGTATTATATTTTTCTTACTGAGCTTCATTCACAGCCACTCCCAACGCAGTTGCAGTTTGTTTTTTCATTTCAGGGTGTTCGCTGTAGCGTTTATACAGCGTCCAATCCTCATAATAAGCCATATGCCACAGCTTGTCTACAGTTTTCTTTTGAGAGGTATACATATCCGCAAGCTTTTTCTTGAACTCGTATCTCTCTTTTGATATCTTTGGCAAAGTGTTGCCCACCACTTTCAGACGGCTAGCCTTGTAATACTTGCCAAAGCAGTAAAGGTCGCACTGGATATCGTTCTTATCGTATATCTCAGTGACGTAATTATGCACGTTTACATGGTGGATATGACCATATTCGCCTTTTTGATTATGCACAGCTATAAGCTTCCAATCCTTGCAGGTCATTATCTTTTCAAGGTCAGATTCGATACCGTCCTTAACAAGCGCCCAATCGTCACGCTTGCCCCTGACTTTATCAGGATATTCAAGCATTATACACTCGTTGCCCGAGGCAGTCACCACGTCCTTGAACTCCTGAGAACGCACCTTATTTCTTCCGTTTGTTACACACACAACAAGATAGCCTTTATCATAAAGATGTCCTCCGCCCCAAAGCACTTCGTCATCAGGGTGAGCCACTATCATAAGCTTATCAGCCTTTGATGACGAAGCAAGCTGTAACTGTATGGCGGATATAGGCGTAACGTTATAAGCCTGATTGATCGTATCTCTTATATGCCTTTTGTAGCCTAAAAACCACAGTGTGCCTATAAAAATGACTATTGCCAGAATTATTGCTGTTTCCTTTATATGCCGTCTTGTAAATCTGAGCATAAAAATGCCCGCACCCTTGCAGGATCTCTTCTGCGAGATATGGGCGTTCACCTCTTTCTTTATTACTTGTTGTTCACATAGTCTATAAATCTTTCAAATGCAGCTTTTCCGTCTTTGTTTCTCTTATAAACGCCTGCATGTTCGAGCACCTTTGCGAACACGATGCCTATTTCTTTCTGCAAGACCTCGTGAACGTTCTCGGCTGTTATATTGTTTTTCTTTGATATCTCCTCAGCCCAGTCAGCGTGTTTTTCTATCAGCTTGTCACGGCGTACACCCTCTGTTCCCTCTGTGACCAGAACCTGAGCAAGCTTCTCCATTTCGCCTTTAAGTCTTGACGGAAGCACTGCAAGACCCATTACTTCGATAAGACCGATATTCTCTTTCTTTATATGATGAAGCTCCTGATGGGGGTGATAAACGCCAAGAGGATATTCCTCCGTTGTGATGTTGTTTCTAAGCACAAGGTCAAGCTCATATCTGCCGTTTCTCATTCTTGCAATAGGTGTGATAGTGTTGTGCGGCTCGCCTTCAGTTTCAGCGTAAATGAATGCTTCTTCGTCGGTGTAGCCTCTCCAAGCTTTGAGTATCTTGTCAGCAAGGTCAACGAGAGCGTTTTTGTCCTCGCTGTTTATTCTGATAACGGACATAGGCCATTTAACGATACCAGCGTCAACGTTCTCAAAGCCTTTGAAAACTATCTTTTCTTCAACAGGAGCTTTCTCCATGGCAAATGTATAATGACCGCCCTGAAAATGTTCGTGCGAAAGGATAGATCCGCCAACGATAGGCAGGTCAGCGTTTGAACCTATGAAGTAGTGCGGAAACTGTCTAACAAAGTCAAAAAGCTTCTCAAATGCCGAACGGTCTATTACCATAGGAGTATGCTTCTTATTGAAAAGGATACAATGCTCGTTGTAATAAACATATGGGGAATACTGAAGTCCCCAGTCTGTGCCGTTTATTTTAAGGGATATAACACGGTGGTTCTGTCTTGCAGGGGAGTTCACTCGTCCTGCATATCCCACGTTCTCATAGCACAGCAGGCACTTAGGATATCCCGACTGCTTTGCAAGCTTTGCCGCTGCAATGGCTTTCGGGTCTTTTTCAGGCTTGGAAAGATTGATAGTTATATCAAGGTCGCCGTACTCTGTTGGAGCTATCCAGCGCATATCCTTCTTTACTCTGTATCTTCTTATGTAGTCCGTGTCCTGCGAAAGCTTGTAGAAATAGTCAGTTGCGACCTTTGCAGACTGGTGGTTGTAAAGTCCCCAGAACTTTGTGTCTACCTCTGACGGTCTTGGAGTAAGAAGCCCCATGAGTTTTGTGTCGAAAAGATCTCTGTATACAATAGAATTTTCTGTAAGGCCCTTTTCCACAGCGTAATCGAGAAGCTCTTTGAGAGTGCTTTCAAGGTCAACGTCAGAAAACTCCTCCGCTGGTTCGTCATATTCCTCAAGGTCAAGGGCTTCAAGAAGCCTGTTTGTGGTATAAACTCTGTCGCTCTCCTCAATAAGTCCGCTTTCCAGACCATATGTTACAAGCTTTTTAATGCTTTCAAATATCATGTTATAGATCCCCTTTTGTACAAAAGTATGAGTGGTAACCCCCCTCAGCCAGCATCTATTATTATAGACCATTGCTTATTCTTTGTCAACCGACAGACAGGCTAATTAAGATACTTTTAAGCATTTGAAAAGCGTAATAAGAATATTTTAAGATTATTTTGCAGGGGACGCCAGCCCCTACATTTAACGTCAGGGAAAACGATTTAGCACCGAATATTAACAAATTGTTAAATCGACAATTGCCCTATTGACAAAAGCGGGAAGTATGGGTATAATAAAAACAATATGACAAAGGCGTTGACAGGAACAAAAGCAAAGTTCTGACATTACAGAGAGCCGTCGGTGGGTGCAAGACGGTATGCGGAATTTGTGATAACTCGTCCCCGAGCCTGAACGGTGAAATCTTATTAGCCGCTCACGGGTTCTCCCGTTATAGAGATACGCATTGATAGATGCGGCTGAGATATGCGGTGTGAGCCGTATATGAATGAGAGTGGTAACACGGCAAAGCTCGTCTCTCCTTTTTGGTAGGAGTGGCGATTTTTTTTATGCCCTTTTCCACATCACTATCAAAATAATTATCGGCTTTATATTTATAAGGAGGATCTGACATGAAAAACGTAGAAAAGTATGAGAGAGGCTATTATATGCCTCCTGTAAAGTGCATGAAGTGGGCTGAAAAAGAGTATGTTGACCACGCACCAGCATGGTGCTCTGTTGACCTGAGAGATGGAAATCAGGCTCTTATCATTCCTATGAGCCTTGAAGAAAAGCTGGAGTTTTTCACAAAGCTCGTTGAGATAGGCTTTAAGGAGATAGAGATAGGTTTCCCTGCCGCCTCTGAAACAGAGTATGAGTTCTGCCGCACACTTATTGAGAAGAACATGATACCTGATGATGTTACTATTCAGGTGCTTACACAGTCAAGAGAGCATATCATAAAGAAAACATTTGAAGCTATCGACGGTGCAAAGAACGCTGTTGTCCACCTTTATAACTCAACATCTGTTGCACAGAGAGAGCAGGTTTTCCGAAAGTCTAAGGAAGAGATAATCAAGATAGCTACAGACGGTGCAAAGCTCTGTAACGAGTATAAGAAGCACGCAAAGGGCAATATCGTATTCGAGTATTCTCCTGAGAGCTTCACAGGCACAGAGCCTGAGTTTGCAAGAGATATCTGCAACGCTGTTATCGACATCTGGCAGCCTACACCTGATAACAAGGTCATCATCAACCTTCCTGTAACAGTTGAAATGTCAATGCCTCATGTTTATGCTCAGCAGGTAGAGTATATGTGCGACACTCTTCACAACAGAGAGAACGTTATAGTTTCACTTCACCCACATAATGACAGAGGCTGTGCAGTGGCAGACTGCGAAATGGGTCTGCTTGCAGGTGCTGACAGAATAGAGGGTACTTGTTTCGGCAATGGTGAGAGAACAGGCAATGCCGATATCGTTACTATCGCACTTAATATGTACACTCACGGAGTTGACCCTAAGTTGGACTTCTCAGATATGCCTGCACTGGTAGAGCTTTACGAGAGAGTTACAAGAATGAAGGTTTATGACAGAAGCCCATATTCAGGCGCACTTGTATTCGCTGCATTCTCAGGCTCACATCAGGACGCTATCGCAAAGGGCATGAACTGGAGAAAAGAAAAGAGCTGTGACAAGTGGACAGTTCCTTATCTTCCTATCGATCCGCATGACGTTGGCAGAGAGTATGACGGTGACGTTATCAGAATAAACTCGCAATCAGGCAAGGGAGGAATAGGCTTTATCCTCCAAAATCAGTTCGGCTACGATCTTCCAAAGAAGATGAGAGAGGACTTTGGCTATAAGGTAAAGGCTGTTTCAGACCACAAGCACAAGGAGCTTATGCCTGATGAGGTCTACAAGATATTCAAGGACGAGTACCTCAACAAGTGCGCACCTGTTGATATTCCTGAAGCACACTATGTTCAGAAGCAGAATGGCACTATCTGCGCCGCTATTACAGCTTCAGTAAACGGCGTAACAGACGATCATACAGCAGAGGGTAACGGACGTCTTGACTCTGTGGCAAATGCTATCAAGCAGGCTTTGAACTTTGATTTTACCGTGGAAACATACACAGAACACGCTCTTGAAAGAAAGTCAACATCTGAGGCTGTTTCGTATGTTGGAATTTCCTGCGGTGATAAGATGTATTGGGGCGTCGGCAGACACTCAGATATCATCGTATCTTCTATCAAGGGTCTTGTTTCAGCTATCAACAACGCTTTTGCTGACAACAAGTAATAAATAAAATTTAAGGGACAGGCGAAAGTCTGTCCCTTTTTTTGTACAAAAAATGCAGCCATATAGAATATGACCGCATTATATATTATTTCTTTTTTCTTCTGAAAAGCCTTTTGAGCCAGCCTAAAAAGCCCTTTTTCTCCTTTTCAGGTTCGACAGCCTTTGAATCATTAACAGGAGCAGGCTTTGGTGCATTGGCGTATGCTTCAGCGTAAAATCTGCTTTGTGCGTCAATGGCGATATCTCCACGCTCTGCACGGACATATTTTCCGTCAGGCTGCATTATCCTTGCTTTTACGTTGTCCTGCATCTGGGTGTCAAAAATATCGAGGACACGTTTTTTTACTTCTTCACTGAGGATAGGTGCGGCGACCTCAACTCGCCTTGTGGTGTTTCTTGTCATATAGTCTGCGCTGGATATGTATACCTTTTTGCGAACACCTGTGCCGAAAATATATATCCTTGCGTGTTCAAGATATCTGCCCACTATTGAGCGTATCTGCACATTGTCAGTAACGCCCTCCACACCTGCAACAAGGCAGGATATACCTCTTATAACAAGCTCTACCTTCACGCCTGCCTGAGAACATTCTATTATCTTGTCCATAAGCACCTTATCAGTAAGAGAATTGAGCTTTGCGGCAACATATCCCTCACCGCCTGCTCTTGCAATGCTTATCTCATTATCCATAAGCTCCACTACCTTATTTTGCAGACAGTGGGGAGCGACCATAAGTGCCTTTGAGCTTTCCACAAGCTCGCCCATTGACAGCGTTCTGAACACCTCGCAAGCATCCTGAGCAATGTCATTGTTTGATGTCATAAGGCAAAGGTCGGTATAAAGCCCTGCGGTCTTTTCGTTGTAGTTTCCTGTACCCACCTGAACAGTGTACTTTACGCTGTCACCAACTTTTCTTGTAATAAGACAAAGCTTTGAATGGACTTTAAGTCCCTGCGGACCATACATTACATGACAGCCTGACTCCTCCAACAGCTTTGACCACCCTATATTGTTTTCCTCATCAAAACGTGCTCTCAGCTCTACAAGCACAAGCACGTCCTTGCCATTTTCTGCGGCGTTGCACAACGCCTTTATGACCTTGGAGTTCTTCGCCACACGATACAAAGTCATTTTGACAGACGTAACGCTATCGTCCTTTGCCGCCTCGTCAAGGAGCCTGATAAAAGGCTTTATGGACTCATAAGGATAGTGCAGGAAAAGATCCTTTTCGTCTATCTGCTCTATCATTGACCTTGACGGGTCTATCATCGCAGAGGGCTGCGGCTCCTGCTTCGGAAAAAAAAGCTCTTTTCTGTCTGCCACCTTGTCAAACACAGCGAACACATAGGACATATCAAGGGGAGTTTTCTCCACAAAGACTTGCTTTTCTGAAAGCTCCAACCTTGAAAGCAGTTCGTTTAGCACAGTGTCGGATATTTGCTTTGAAAGCTGCAATCTTACAGGACAAAGGCGTTTACGCTTGTTGATAAGCTCAGACATATTTTGTCTGAAATCAAGTTCCGAGTCAAAGCCCTCGTCAACGTCGATGTCGGCGTTTCGTGTCACTCTCATAAGAGCCTTTTCTTCTATTTTATAGCCCTCAAATGCCTTGTCGGCATAATGGAGAATAAGCTCCTCTACAAGGATATAGCTTATGCACCCCTCGTCATCAGGAAGAAAGATCACACGCTGGAATTTCTCGTTACAGCTAACTATACCCACTGTGACGGCAGATTTTGAAGCGAGTTTTGCAACCGCATAAATACTTTGATTTGCAAGAAACGGGAAAGGGTGTCTTTTATCGATAATAAAGGCGTTAAGAAACGGCTTGACCTCATAGGCATAATAAGCTTCAAGAAATTTCTTATCCTGTTCAGTGAGAGCCTTTATGTTTTTATGTACTATATTTTTAAGCTCCAGTTCCTCGCAGATAGCTTTGTATGTCTTATCTTTTATTGGTATAAGCTCATGAACACGCTCAAATATTGCTGAAAGCTGTTCAGATGGACGCATTTTGGACTTGTTGTCTTTATGATCGTCGTCCACAAGCGAGGAATCATAAAGTGAGCCCACACGCACCCTAAAAAACTCGTCAAGATTGCTTGCAAATATCGACTGAAAAAGCAATCTTTCAAGAAGCGGTGTAGCACTGTCCTGAGCTTCTTCAAGAACTCTCTCGTTAAATTTAAGCCATGATAACTCTCTGTTATCGTAGACCTTGTTATTCATATTCTTATTTCTCCTAACTCCTATCGTAAGAAAGGCATCTTATATCATACTGTATTATTATACCGCCAAACGCATATGATGTCAATGCAGGTGCCGTAAAAAGCTTGTAAAATCGCCATAAAGCAAAAAAACTCCCGCCCGAAGGTAGGAGCAGATCGTCTTGAAGATCAGATCCCAATATATTCCTTAGCGGTCTGGCATATATTAGCACAGTTATTCGCAAGGACGCTGTTGTCTTGTGGCAGATTCGGCAACATGATAAGCCAAAAAAGAATGAACACTATTATAAGCATAAGCGTAGCACCAGTCAAAAGTATCAAGGCGGCTGAACGCTTTGATTTCAGTGTTGTATGTACATCGCTGCACACTTTCTCGGCGGGCTGTGCATTTTCTTTTTCCTCGTTAGGAATACGTTTTTCTTGCTCTTTTTTACACTCAGTACACAACATATACTTTAAACCTCCATAATCTATTTTTACTTCATTAACTATTATACCACATTCTTACCGTCTTGTGTTAAGCTGGCAGCTATAATTTACAGAAATTTCGACTGAACTTTTTGTAAATTGGTAAAATTCTAAAACTTGCCATGCGCATATAATTTATCTTCATAAACAAAACCCCTAAAAGAATAACTTAACAAAATCAAATATTGATATATTTCTGCTATTGACAAATGAGAAGCGTATGTTATAATTACTGTGTGTGGAAAAATCAACGAAAATACGTTATAATTAGCTTTATGTGGAGGAAGTAAAAATGGTAGACAATGTACGTCGTGAATGTATCATGTCAATGTATGAGATATACCCTCTCAGCAGAAAATTGGTATTTGATACGTTTGATAAGAAAAAGTATGATATAACAAGAACTCAGCAGATAATAATGCTGTCACTATGTATTGAGGGAACGCTCACAATGTCACAGCTTGCAAGCAAGATAAACACTTCTAATGAGCAGGCAACAAGGGCTGTGGCACAGCTTGTTGACAAGGGCTTTGTTATCAGAATGCAAAACCCCGATAATCGCAGAGTTATCAACATCAGGCTCACTGACGAAGCTATGCGCTTTATGGAAAAGATGAAAAACGAGATACTTGATGATATACTTGGTAAATTTTCCAGCGTTTCAGATAGTGATATGAAAAAAATGAAGGACGCACTTGTATTTATAAATAGTATACTTAAAAAGGTGCTTAAATAGGAGGCTGTTATGACAAAGGCAAAGAAAATAGTCAGCCGTTGCGAAAGCTGTGTGAATTACGTTTTTGATGAGGATTGTGAATGTTACTGCTGCATGGTCGATCTTGACGAGGACGAAGCATACAGATCAATGAGCGACAGCGAATATAGCTGTCCATATTACAGGCTTGATGATGAATATGCTGTTGTGAGAAAGCAAAATTGATGATAGATCGGTGAATACATGAAATTTGCCGATTTTTTCTTGCTTTATCGAACGTGTAAAGTTCAGGAGCTTGTCAATATAGATGTGTAAAGTTTATTTACTTTGCAGTGAACAGTTGTCGTTAAATAAGGACCAATCTGGGGCTGAATTAATATTTGGCTAATGATAGAAATTTATTTATCAAAGTTTACAAAATATTAATAAATACAGTATTAGTATACAATGTTAAAATATTGACTATGCAGGTTGCTATAATCAAAATAGGAAAGATTTTTTGGGGGAAAGTTGCAATTAGCGTAAAAACGCAGGTTTCGTATTGTTTCATGTTCAAGGCTAATAAATATGCCGTTTTATCATCTGCCGGCACTATAAAAATGATAAATCAATATTGTGTAAACTATCAGTATATTTATATGTAATAAAATACAAATATGATATATTGTGGGATTGACAAATGGAAAATCAAGTGATATAATACTTGTAATTATATAGGCATACTGCGTCGGAGGTGAGGCTTTTGAAGGATAAGGCGCTTGAAAAATTGTCAAAAAATGAGCTGCTCGAGTTAATGCTTTATCTACGAAAAGAATATGATAAGCTTAACACAGAGAATGAAAAGCTTCTTCAAAAGCTCGAAGATAAAAAAAGTATCACTGACCGACTTGACAGGCTGGAGCGGCAGGTAGCTGCACTGACAGGTCACAAGCTGGTTGTTGAGCAGCCGGTAGTGGAGGAAGATCATGGCAGCAGATAGCAAGAACGAGGTGTTAAAAAAACCTGAGCTTCCTGATGTCCAGACACTTGAGCGGGTGGTAAAAAAGCATCATGAAAGGCGGGAATATCTGAGGATACTCCGCAGCACCGTGGCGTCGCTTCTTGTTGTGGCAGCGGCAGCAGTGATCATATCAATGTTATTTTTGCCTGTTTTGAGAGTAACGGGTACAAGTATGACGCCGACTTTGCATGACGACGAGCTGGTGGTGTGCAGAAAGCGTGGAAGCTTTCAGAAGGGCGATATAGTTGCGTTCTATTATAACAATAAGATACTGTTGAAACGTGTTATCGCTACAGCAGGAGATGTGGTGGATATCAAGGAGGACGGTACTGTTATCGTCAACGGAAAAACCTTGAATGAGCCGTATGTTGACGGCAAAGCTCTGGGAGAATGTGATATCGAGTTGCCTTATCAGGTGCCTGACGAGAGAATATTCGTTATGGGCGACCACAGATCTACGTCTGTTGACAGCCGTACAAAGAGGATAGGCTGTATTGCTGAGGAAGCAGTGCTTGGAAAGGTCTCACTGAGGATATATCCTTTTAAAAGGATAGGCACAGTGGACTAGCGTTTATCATAAATAGTGTATAAATTCGGAGGGAGTGATCCGTTTTGCAGAATTTTAACGGTAAAGTTCGGCAATATCTAAAAGAAAATGAAAGGAAAAAACGCAGCCGCTTGTTCGGTGTGGTGCTGTCTGTAGTTATGACAGTGTCGGTGCTGGCAAGTCTTGTTATGCCTGCAATAAGTGCCACTGAGGGTACTTCCGTGGCAGGTGGAGATGTTTCCTATAACGGCGGAAGCTATTCTTATAAGGATGCGAATAGCGTCACGATAAAATCCTATGATGCGGTCGGTTCAGGAAAAGACCAATCTAAAAAGATCGAATTCAATGTAGAATTTGATTTTGACAAGGGCGAAATGACCAATAGGTATATTTATTTCCCTATCGACGATAATGTTAGCCTGCCCGAGGGCGGTATACCGTCAGACGGAACCTGGGGCGATGTCGAGGATACTCACTTCGATGAAGGACATGGAATTTCAGGTAAGTACAGAGTCGACGAGATAGATGGAAAGAAGTATCTTTTTATTGAGTTTGACGAGCGATATCAACATAAAAATGAGAAGGACGCTATAAGCGGTAAGGCAAGCTTTGAGGGTAATGTAAAGCGTAAGGATACAGATACAGGTGATAAGACCACTGTTGAGATAGGCGGTCAGACGGTTGAAATAGACGGTTTTACTCCGCTCACTATGTCTGCCATAAAGGACGCAAGCGAAACTGCTGACGGAGTTAGGTGGACTATCACAGTGGACAATCCTGCAAAGAAGCCTCTTGACAGGATCGAGGACGAGCTTTTTAAGGATGCCGTTGACGGAAGCTTCACTGTTTCACCTGAGGGTGCAGGAAGCTATGACGCGTCAAGCGGAAAGTTTGTTTTCAGCGATGGATTCAGCGAAGAAAATGTTACCATAAGCTACACGACTCCATATCCTACAAGCGACCCGAATTTCGTTATGTCAGGTAAGGTGGAAAACAAATCCACCACATATGATAAAGACGGAAATGGAGTAAAAGCAGATAAAACTATTTATTCTGAGTCAAAGAAGGATAAGATCTCAAAAACAGGCAAGAATGTTGACTACGACAATAACGAAGTCACATGGGAAATTGTTGTAAGCAACCCTAGCGGTGCAGACCTCAAGGGCTATCACCTTTATGATGAAGCATTCCCTGATGCAAAGCCAGGAAGCTTTGCACTTAAAGCTGATGATGGTTCAGATGTAAAGTACACACTTAATGGAAACACGCTTACGTTTGACGATAAAACAACAGCGTCAAAAATTACTATCGAGTATGTGACAGCTATCGATCCTGACAAGGCGGAAACTACAAATACAGTTAAAATGCAAAGACCTGATAAAAGCCAACCATGGTCTGATATCACATCAAGTGAAACTGTTTATAATAGGTATCAGATATCAAAAAGTGGTTGGATAGATAATAACACGTTAGGTATACTCAAATGGGAAGTAACTGTTAAATGTAATGACAAAAATTCTACCCTTAAAGGCAAGACAATAACTGATAATATGCTTAAAGCAGGACAGATTGTCAGCATAAAGGTTGGAAATGATACCTTTGATGCAACAGTTGCAAGTGACGGTGAGCTTGTTTTGCCTGACAGAATAGGTGACAATAACGAGGTAGTTATTTCCTATGAAACAAAGGTTGCTGACTATGATCTTGGCGACCCTGACAGCAATGGAAATTATGCAGTGAAAAATACTGCAGGTATTGACGGATTCCATTCTGACAAGACAGTTTATTATAAGCCTGTAAACGAGAAGTCAAAAACAGTTCTTGACATTTCTCAGGACGGAAGCAGTGTTACATATAAGTGGCAGGTAGAGGTCAAGCAGACAAACGGTTCCTTTAGGGGCAAGACTATAAGCGATATAATGAACGCTACGTCAAATGATGGCAAGTCAATAAAGAGCGTTCTTGACACTGATTCCATTATCATGTATGTTCAGAGAAATGGAACAGGAAGCTATGAACCGCTTGACAGTTCAAATTACACTGTAGTACCTAATGACGACAACACTTCGTTTGAGATAAAGTTCAATGATAGTGAAGAATTTGACAATATAAACCTTGTGCAGATACAGTATAGCAGTACCGTAGATGTAACAGGTCTTGACGAAGGTACTATTATAAATGTAAATAACAAGGCTACTTATAAAGGTGAAATATTCGAGCCTAGTGCAGATAAGACTAAGTTTACTATAGGCGACAGCTCCAAAGCGCCTTATGAAAAGTATGACGCTGCAAGCAGTGTAGCAGGCGACACAGTGCATGATCTTAGCAGCCTGCCTGTTGTTACTGTAAATGGTGTTGAGTATTACAGGTTTGATTGGCGGCTTGATATCAACAAGGACGGCACTTATAAGCGTAACGATAATGTCGAGATCGTGGACACGCTTCCGGCGGGAATGATATTCTACGAGAACAAGGATTATCTCAAGTATTCATTTGGAAATAGTTCTGATAAGTATGATTTTGCACAAACAAATCAGTTTGAATATTTCTATGATAAGACAGCCAATACAGTAACTTTCAAGACTGCATGGAATCAGCAGGACGCTTGGACAGCTTACTACAGTACACTTGTAAAGGTCGATGATGTTAAGAATGGTGTTTACAAGAATGGTACTGCAGCGTTCAAAAACACAGTTCAGGATAAAGCTGGAAAATATCCGGAGAGAAGCCAGACGCAGACAGTTAAGGAAAAGAACTTGAAGAAAACTTCTTCTCCGAAGTCCACCGGCTGTGAGATAACTTATACCATTGATGTTAACCCTAAAAAGCTTAAATGCTCAACAAACGGAATGATAACTCTCAACGATGTTATCAAGTGCGGAGGCACGGCTGTAGTTAAGACAAAGGACGCTCAGGGTAACGTTCAGACAAAAACGGTAAGCATAAATGGCAATTCCGCTGTTGACATGGATCTGAAGTCTATCAAGGTATTTGACGCAGATACGGGTGCAGAGCTTGCTGTGAGTGATTACAGTTATGTGATATCAGATCCGGAGGCAGT
Source organism: Ruminococcus sp. CAG:57 (assembly GCF_000435935.1). NCBI lineage: Bacteria > Bacillati > Bacillota > Clostridia > Eubacteriales > Oscillospiraceae > Ruminococcus > Ruminococcus sp. CAG:57. The sequence continues at coordinate 40,969 of NZ_FR890776.1, forward strand.
TGACAGCACAGTTTCTTGCAGTGCAGATGTTATTACCAACGAAAAGGGCAAGTTTATCGCTAACTTTATTCCAAGTGAAAGTATTGTTGGCGCTAAGGGTACTATTGATCTAACTTTGCCTGAAGGCTACGAAACCGGAAATATAAAGAGTTACTATGTGGCTTATGGCTATATGGACGGCAACAGCTTCAAAGAAGTAAAAGCCTTTGCCAACAAGAGAAGCGAGTGGTCAGATTTTGGCTCAAGCATATCCGTCCCTGTGGAAGAGGTTTCTTCTGAGAAGGCGGGCGGTGTTTTCAGAGTCGAATATGAATACAGGGATAGCAGCGGCTTTTCAAACACTGAAGTCAGCAATGAAAAAATGCTTTCGGCTGTAAAGTGTTCCGCACTGACTGCGAAGACACGAGATTTTGTAAAGAAACTTGAAATAAACGTTCCAGATCAGCGTCACCTGAAATTAGTTTACGTTTATACAGGAAGTCCTGCAAATGATGAGGACGCTGAGAACGATGGCTATAAAGTCCATGTGTTCAATAATATATCATTTGACACAAACGGCTCTGCTGTAAATGACAGTGAAGATAATGATTCCGAGTTTGAGTTGATAAATCAGTCAAAGGCGTCATCAACAACTGTTGAGCCATTTAAGCTTATGAAGGTAGACAGCGGAGACTATAGTATTATGCTTAAGGCTTCTTTTGAGATCTACAGATACACTAAGCTGGAAAATGGCACATACGATTGGCTCCCGGCAGTAGATTTCAAAGAAAATGCTGCGAAAGACAGAAATTCAGTTATCTGGGGAAGTTCGGCGCAGGATAAGGCGCAGACATTCAATGTAAATGCTGACGGGTCATACAACCTTGACCTTGAACCTGCCGCAGGCACCGGAAATACTGAGGGTCATCTTTATAAGCTTATAGAAAAGCAAAGTCCAGAGGGTTATCTTCTTGACGAAACTCCTATATATTTTGCTTTTAAAGTGCGTCCGGCTGTAGTTCCAAGTGAAGTCGGTGAGGACGGATATCAGTTCGTGAAGAACGGAGATATGTTCAGAGTAACAAATCTGCTGAAAGAGTTTAAGATAACTGCAAGCAAGGTTTGGAGCGATGGAAACGGCAATCATTCGGCAGAGAGCGTAAAGTTTCTTCTTGGCTCGTCTACAACTAAGGTTTTAAGCGGTGTTCCAGATGATATTCAGTGGGGCAGTGCTGAGGTAACTCTTAACGAAGCTAACAATTGGAAACATGAGTGGACAAAGCTTCCTGGATATACAAAGGTCGGCAATGATTACAAGCAGCTTTACTACTATATCAAAGAGATCGATCTTGCAACAGGATATGAGGCTGTATACAGTGCAACGGCAATGAGCAAAAACACTGATGTTACAGTTACGAACGTCAAGGGACTTAACATTACGAAGGAATGGCGTGATGAGTTAGGAAACAAGCTTGCTGACAGTGAGCTTCCTGCCGGTATCGACAAGATCGAGGCAGATGTTTATGAGTCCTCTGTTGCACCAAATTCAGCCTCAAGAGTGAATGGAGATAACGGAATACCAACAGATTGCAAACTTATAAAAACTGTTTCTCTGGAAAAGTCTAAGAATTGGACGGTAACTCTTGACGGCCTTGACAAGGACAAGTATTACTATGTTCTTGAAAAGAATATACCTGACGGCTTTGGCGTTACGTATACTTATTCAAATAACGGCAGTGCCACGGGCTTTGATACGATCGTCAATACCAAGAACCCGCAGAAGGTAGAAAATATGGATGTTCGCCTGCAAAAGGCATGGTCTGACGGCGATAGCAATACCCATACCAATGATAAGGTAACGTTCAATATCTATAGGTCAACAAATAAGGCTGATGTGCCTGAAAAATATAACAAGTTTACAGGCACAATGGATAAGGGACAGAATGTTAAATTCAAGATCCTTACAAGCAATGGAACAGAAATGGCTCAGAACGGAAGCTTCGCCTCTGAGTATGCCATGTATGGCTCGGCTAAGTTCAGTTTTGATATGGCAAAGTCATGGATAAATATCGGTGAAACTGAGGGACGTGTTAGAGTTCTTGACAGTTCAGGAGCTGTTCTGGCTGACATCTATAAGTCAGGTGAAAATTGGGTGGACGGCAAGCCTATACCTATGTGGAGCGGTGATAGCAAGTATGTCAGCGTTAGTGATTACGTTACACCGTCTTGGGACAAGAGTCAGTTTGTTCTGAATCTGAATAATATCACTTCAGATATTACTGTTGAACTTACACTTAAGGGCGATAGTGGCTGTTCATATGCAGTGACAGCTAATGAACTTGGCACACCTGAGAAGACGAACGTTACACCTGTTCCTAATAAAGATGCGATACCTAGCGGTGAAGTATTCTTGTGGAAGCAGATAACGCTCACGGCTGATAACAACTGGTCAAATGCCGTTTCTCTTGAAAAAAATGACATCAAGGGCAATAAGTATTACTATTGGTTTGAGGAGATAGAAGTGAACGGTCAGCCGATAAGCACATCGTCATACAAAGCTTACTTCAGATACAATGGCTCAGAAAATGAGAATTGCATTGATATGACAAAGAACGGTGATCAGTATGTTCAGGTCTATAACAACTCTGAGGAAACCTTGGGAGAGCTGCCTGAAACAGGCGGCATGGGTGTTATCCCATTCGTGGCAGCAGGCGGAACAGTCACTGTTGTTGCAACAATACTTTTAGTTACAAAGCGTCGCAAAAAAACGCTGTAAATAAACCAATATGAAAGGATAATTAATTATGAAGATGAAGAAATTCGCAGCTCTTGCTGCCGCAACCGTTATGTCAGTTTCAGCTATTGCTGCAACATCAGCATTCGGAGTATTTGCTACTGCTGATTTTGGCGTTAATAACATTGTTATCAAGGATTCTGATACAAACAGAGTATATAAGGCTTATCAGATCTTTGACCAGGCATCTGCAACAAATACTATCAAGTGGGGCAAAGGCATTAATGGCGATGCTCTGCTTACCAGCCTGAAAACTTCTGGTCTTAGCACTTATATGTCTCAGTTTGACAGTGCCGAGAGCGCAGTAGACGTTGCAAAGATAATATCAGATGCAGATCATTGGACAAAGGAAGATACTGCAAAGTTTGCAAAAGCCGCTTCTGCCTGCATCATCGACAATAAGTCTGTAACCGCCTATGAAGATAACGGTGAGTACACTATTCCACTTCCAAATGCTGGCTATTATCTCGTTGTCGATGCAACAGAAAATAATGGTGTTGATAAGGCTAACTCAGCTCTTATCCTTAACGTTTCAGGCACAACAAACGTTACTCCAAAGAAGACGAAGCCAACACTTACAAAGCAGATCAAGCACAATGAGAATGACTCATGGGGCGATGTTGGTGACAACGCAATTGGTGACGATGTAGAATTCAAGATCACAACAACTATACCAAGCGATGTATCAGCTTATGACAAGTATACATACACAGTTCGTGACCAGCTCAGCGAGGGCTTTACATTCAATGATAACCTTACATACAAGTACTATGACGCTGACGGTCAGGAGATCACTTCTGTTACAGTAGGTCCTAACACAACAGTTGGCGACGACAGCAGTACAACCGATTATAAGGAATCTTTCTATGTTACTTTCGATATCAAGGAACTTGTAAAGAACTATCCTACAGTTGCTAAGATCGAAACTTATTATTCTGCTAAGCTCAATGAAAAAGCTAAGGTAGCAGTTACTGCTCCTGACAGCGTGAACAATAACCCTAACACAGCTTATCTGACATATTCAAACAATCCTCAGGACACAACAGGTAAGGAGAAAGGTGAAACACCTAAGGTTACAGTTTATGACTGGACATTCTCACTTGTTGGTAACAAGGTAGACGAAAAGGGCGAGCCTCTTGCAGGTGCTAAGTTCCAGCTTAGAAATGTTCATGGCGATGCTATCAGACTTGTCAAGATAGCTGACAATGTTTACAGACTTGAGATCGGCAGTGAGGCAGGCTCTGTTGATTATATCGAAACAGACGCAACAGGTAAGTTTACTATCAAGGGCATTGATGATCAGACAACTTACAAGCTTGTTGAGATAGAAGCTCCTGCTCAGTATAACAGAGCTGATCCATATGAGTTCAAGTTTGACACAACATATGATCCTGCTAATACACTTCAGTCCATTCGTATGCTCGACGGCACTGATTCAGGCACAAGCGGTTCAACAGTTAAGATCATAAACCAGAAGGGCGGCTCACTTCCAACAACTGGCGGTATCGGTACTCAGATCTTCTACGGTGTAGGCGGAGCTATCGTACTGGGCGCAGGTGTGCTTCTCATTGCTAAGAAGAGAGCTAAGAACGACTAATTTTTGAATTTATTTTTACCTTTGTCCTGCCGATCTCGGTCGGCAGGCATCAGGGAGGACTCCATGAGGAAGAAAAGCGGTAAATCAACTACAATTTTATTGGTCTTGTTATTGCTTGTGGGGCTCTCCGTGATGTTATATCCAACAATAAGCGATTGGTGGAATTCAAAAACGCAAAGCCGTGCGGTGGCGACTTATCAGAAAGCGGCAAATGACCTTTCTGACAAGGAGAATGAAGAGATACTCAGCCGTGCCAGAAAATATAATGAAGAGATAGCAAAGCTTGCCCGACCTTTTGTTGATTATGATAAGGTCAAGGGCTATGAGGATATCCTAGATATCACGGGGACGGGTGTTATGGGCTATATTTCCATTCCGACTATAAGGGTGGAGTTGCCTATTTATCATGGCACAAGTGACGGCGTGTTAAATGTCGCTGTGGGACATCTGCAGGGTTCGAGCCTGCCTGTTGGCGGAGCGGACACTCATTCGGTCATTTCAGCACATAGAGGTCTGCCTTCGGCAAAGCTTTTCAGCGACCTTGATAAGCTTGCAGAGGGCGATGAGTTCACTATAACAGTGTTGAAAGAGGTCTATACATATGAGGTCGAGGCTGTTTATATAGTTCTGCCTAATGAAATGGATAAGCTGAACATTATTCCAGGTGAGGATCATGTTACGTTGACTACCTGTACACCATACGGAGTCAATTCTCACAGGCTTCTTGTTCGTGCAAAGAGAGTTGAAACTGCGGACGATACAAAGAGTGTTTCAAAAATAACGGCAGACGCTGTTCAGCTCGATTCTCTTGTGGTCGTGCCTTTTGTAGCAATACCATTGTTTGTGGTACTGCTGGTGTGGTGGTTTGTGGATTCAAAACGCAAAAAAATCTCTCATGATGAGCTTGTGGCAATGCTGGATAAGCCAGAGAGTGACGATAATGTTGAAAATCTACCTGATAAGGAGAGTAGCAAAGATGAAACTTAAATTTTCTCAGCTTGCAAAGGCTGTTTTGTGTACGGCGGCAATGGCTGTTTCAGCCTTGGGAAGCATGACGATCTCAGCTTCTGCAGCGGATAATATCAATGTGAATATAGTGTGCAAAAATGATACAACGACTGTTAGTAATGCCGAGTGGAGTATATATAAGGTCGGTGAGCGTAAAGAAGCTGACTTTGTCCTTACCGGAGAGTTCAGCGATTATCCTATAGATATGTCTGATTTTACTGACGCTTCAAAAATGCAGGCTGTCGCTGATACGCTCGACAACTACGTAAAAACCGATGGCATAACACCAGTTTCAACAGGCAAGACGGACGCAAACGGTGAAGTAAAGCTTTCTGCTGATTCTGTGGGTCTGTATCTTGTTTCAGGCAAGAGTTTTGAAAACACAACAGCTAAGTTTACACCTTCTCCGTCACTTATCGAGATAGATAAGGATATCGTGGCTGAGGGACAGATAACAGTTTACACCAAGTTCACATACGAAGAGATCCCAGCAGGGGACAGTGATTATGGTGTAAGAAAGTCGTGGATAGTTCCTGATGGTCAGGAAAAGCTCATACCTGATAATATCAAGGTGGAGATATATCGTGATGGCAAGCTTTTCGATACTGTTACTCTTAACGCTGACAACAATTGGGAGTATTTCTGGAAAGACAATTCTGCGGCTGAGTGGACAGTTAAGGAGATAGATATTCCTGCCAACTACACAGTTGTTACCAAAAACAATGACAAGCTGTTTCTTATAGAGAACACATATAAGTCAGACAGTTCGAGTAATACAGATAGTAGTTCAAGCACACCTGACAGCAGCTCGTCAGGCTCTGATTCATCAAGCTCAACGCCTGACAATATACCACAGACTGGTTCGCTCAACTGGCCGGTGCCTGTACTTATAGGCGGTGGAGTTATCCTTATCGTGGCAGGTTGGAGAGTAAGCAGAAAAGAGAAATAAAGGCGAAACCACATAGGCTCGCCTTTACAACAGGAGAAAAATAGTGACTAAAAAAAAGCTAGGACTTTTGTTGATAATAATGGGGATAATGCTGATAGCGGCGGCATTATCCCTTAATTATTACAACTATTTTCATGAAAAGCAAAGTAATAAAAGGATGGAGGCTGTGCTGAGTGATCTGAAAACGCAGATCTCAGACAGTTCAGAGGACAGCGACAGCAGTTCACCCTTTGACATTTTTGACGATAGTCGATCCACGGACAGCGAGATAGATGACCCGGATAAGGATATCGTGCTTGACGGCAACTCATATATAGGCTTGATTTCATTCCCGACACTGGGGCAGGAGTTTCCTGTGACTCGTGGCTGGAGCTATGCTGCAATGAATACTGCAGCTTGTCAGTACAGCGGCAGACGTGTAGACAATGATCTTATAATCTGCGCTCACAATTACACAGGCTTTTTTGACAAGCTGGATAAGCTCAGCTCAGGTGACCAGGTCATTTTCACCGATGTTTACGGCAGAGAATTTAACTATACTGTCACAAACAGCGAACTGCTGAGCGGCTGGGATTCTCCATCGCTCATAAAAGGTGGTGGCAGCGACTGGGATCTGACCTTGTTCACCTGCACATGGAGTGGTTACAGCAGAGTGACTGTAAGACTTGTTTATTCATAAATACATCAAAAACGCACAGAGTTCTACACCCTGTGCGTTTTATATTCCTGCGGCATGTCTTATTTTTTTTATATCAAAAGTTTTTAGTTTGTCATCGTATATGCAGTGTCGTCTTGACTTTCTTGGGCGGCGACGTGTATAGTCAATGGCTTCTTCAAGGTCATTTGTTTGAAAAACTGGACGTTTCATTGCTTTGTTGTATACTGTGTATCTCATAAAAATACCTCCCAAATAATTCTTATAATTAATTATAACATTAATTGGTACGTTGGTCAATAGCAATATTGTACAAATTTAACCTATTAATTAGATATACATAAATTAAAACAGAAATCGACTTGTTTAAGAACACTTCACGACATAAGACGACATAATTCTACTTATAAAAATTATAGTGATAGTGGGATATTGTGCAAAAATGAGAATGGTTGGTCAATTTGACGAACGATAAAGTTATAAATTTGTTTTGACAGCGAAAGTTGTAACACAGTTTTCATTGATTGATAATTAATTGAACATTCAAATATGGTATAATACCCTAAAGAATCGGAGAGGAGCGAGGAGTTATGGATAGCTTTGTGCGAAAATATGGAAGATATGTACCCTTTGCTTTAACTATTATCATAATATTTTGCTGTGCTCTTTTTCTGAAAGACCATGAGTTTTCTGAGATACTCAGTTATTGCCCGGACAATTTGTGGCTTGCCGCATTTGTTATTCTGGGGTTTTATGGATTGAAGTCTTTGTCGGTGGTATTCCCACTTGCGGCTATTTTTGTGTGCGTGGGTGCAATATATCCGTTCTGGGTGGGCATTTTGTTGAATGTAATAGGACTATCGGTGTGTTTTACTGTTCCTTATCTTGTGGGAAGAATATCTGGTGGCGATATCATGCGTGTTATTGAGATGAAATATCCTAAGGCACGAAAGCTTGTAAATTATGGGCATGACAATAATCTGTTCGCCTCCTACATTTCAAGGGCAGTGGTGGTTGTGCCGGGCGACCTTGTTTCAATGATACACGGCGCACTGCGAATGCCTTACAGACCATATCTTCTAGGCTCGATAATGGGAGTGATGCCTGAAATGCTTGTGCAGACATATATTGGAACACAGTTGAAGCATTTGACAATAAAATCAGTGCTTGTGATGATAGCACTCATAGCCGCAACGCTGGCTTTTTCGCTGATACTTAATAAAAAGGTCAGCAGGAGCGGCAAGCAGATGGACAAGGAAGATTTTTGATATATGTACAAAAAAGCGGACTGATAACAACAGCCCGCTTTTTTTATTATTTGTCAAAGCTAGGATTGAAAGCGTAGAAATTTTTGCTGTCAAGCATATCCTGAATAAGTCTTAGTCCTTCGCCGAAGCGCTGATAGTGGACTATCTCACGTTCACGAAGAAACTTGATAGGGTCACGGACATCAGGATCGTCAGCAAGCCTGAGAATGTTGTCGTAGGTCAGGCGGGCTTTTTGCTCAGCAGCAAGGTCTTCGTGTATATCAGCAATAGCGTCACCGGTACTTTGGAAGATTTCCGCAGAAAATGGTACACCAGAGGCGGCTATAGGGTAAACGCCTGTAGTGTGGTCAACAAAATAGGTGTCAAAGCCACTGTCTTTTATTTCCTTGAGGGAGAGGTCACGGGTCAGCTGATAGATAATAGTGCCGATCATTTCGATGTGGGCAAGTTCTTCCGTGCCGATATCGTTGAGTATTGCCTGCACCTCACGACAGGGGGCTGAGTAACGCTGATTGAGATAGCGAAGCGCTGCACCAAGTTCGCCGTCAGGGCCACCAGACTTCAAAAAGTTATACCCACTCTAAAACCGCCTAAATACGCCGTTTCAACACAGATAATACATTTCAATACTTGACGTTTTGCGGTCAAAGATAACTTTGTCAACAATACTCCGCAGGGCGTTGTTCTTTTCCATAGGTGTGGCATTAGGCGAGGTTATAACCTTGAGGACTTCCTGCGCTCTGACTTTCAGATCAGGCAGGCGGTCGGCTGTGTGCTGTGGCTTTGGCGGCTGTGCTTGGCGGAGCTTGCTTTCCAGCTCTGCAATGCTGGCGAGGACTTCCGACTTGTTGCGTTTGTATTCCTCCAGCGTGTCAATGCCGTCTGCATATGCCGCCTTAACTCGTTCGAGTTTCATTCGCTCTCGTTCAAGCTGTGTCTCAAACTTGGACGTGTCTTTCTTCGGCTTGGCAGGGGATTGGTCAACAAGCTTGTAATCGGTCGCTGTGCCGTCCACAAGCCCCTGTATGTCCTCTATGACCGCCTTGTCTATCTTACCGATAGTAATAGCATGGGACTCCTTACACCGCCCGTGAGCGTACTGATAGCATTGCAGAGTGCCGCTCTTGACCGACGCCATTGTAAGGTTTGAGCCACAAGAACTACATTTCAGCAGACCCCTGAGCATATACTCGTGCTTGGTGGATCCACTGCGTTCGTATGGTCTGCGAGTCTTTGCAGCTTTCTGCTGAGCCTTTTCAAAAATCTCCTTGTCGATAATTGCAGGGTGGTGAGCTTGAGTAATAACAACTTTATCGGCTACGGCAGAGCGGTAGTGACCCTTTGAGCCACCTCCGCCAGGCGTCCAACGCTGCATACCGATATAGACGGGATTTCTGATGATGTAAGCGATAGTGCGGGTCTCAAAATCATTGCCATGCAGGGTGCGTATGCCCTCAGCGTTCAGCTCACGGGCGATATTGAGGTAGCCCATATCTTGGTTGACGTACATATCGAAAATGCGGCGAACTATCTCAGCCCCCTGCTCATTGACCACAAACTCACCGTTCTTCATATCATAGCCCAGCGGAGGACCTGAAACTTTCAGACCACGCCCGAACTTTTCCGTCATACCACGCTTGACTTCTTCGGCAAGGTTAATGCTGTAATACTCGTCCATTGCCTCTATCATAGCCTCGATAAGCACGGACATTTTGTCGTCACCGACATTCTCGGAGATAGAAATGACGTCGATACCAAGCTTTCGGAGCATTGATTTATAGACGATACTGTCTTCACGATTGCGGGCGAAACGGCTGAATTTCCACAGCAGGATTGCGTCAAAGGGTTTTGGTTTGATCTTAGCTGTGCCTATCATCTGATTAAAGCCCTGCCGCTTGGCGGTGGAACGTCCCGAAATGCCGTCATCGTGAAAGATAAATTCTTTCGGCACGATAAAGCCGTTTTTCTTGGCGTATTCACGAATGAGCTTGACCTGGCTGTCAGGGGACAGCTCTGTTTGCTCTTCGGTGGAAACACGAACGTAAGCCGCTGCGATCTTCATTGATTTTTTCCTCCTATTTTCTTGACATATTTAATAATATGCAGTATAATAAAAGGGCAGAATAAGCCCTTTTGTGGTGATTGGGTTTTGTTCGTTTTGAGCTGATATTGGTAGTATCCGCTCTGCTCGCCTCTGAGTGTTGGTAGCACTTGGGGGCGAGATTTTTTTCTTCCATGTCAGTATTTACAATACTAGCAGGGAATTTTATTTTAACACTCTGCCCTGAGCGTCAGTGAAGTTTCCCTGAAACAAATTTATCATATCAACTATTGCTCCAATAAAGAAACCTCCGAAAGTAAAGAAGTACAGCAAACCTGTGCCAGCTTTGCCTACATAAAATCTGTTCAAACCGCCCAAGCCTAAAAAGGTCAGCAGGCAAAGTATTTCAGCTGTGCTTTTGCTCTTAGGGCTTATCTGCTCAACAGGAGCTTGCGGTGCGACCTGCTGGACGTTTGTAACGTATGTGATGTGCTGAACGATATTGCTGTTATGCTCAACGTGGTTATCAATTTTCTGTGGCTGCGGAAGTTCGTGACCACAATATTCACATACTGCTACGCCTGGTGCGTTTTCGCCTTTACAATTTGGACAAGTCATATTTTTTCCTCCCTATAAATCGACATTTGTAAACAATTTATGAAATCATTTACATTGTCTTAAATTGGTGATATAATGTATTTGTAATCATGCGGGAGAAAATTCTGTGTGCTATCCCTGTCAGTATTTGCGGTGCTGGCGGGGATTTTTTTATTATAAGGATTTTATAACTGTTTTTACAATGCCGAGTATTCTTATGCGGTCTCTTTCTGCACCGACAAACTCTCTCGGCTGATATTCGGGATTGAATGATACAAGGGTTATCTTGTCATCAGAATACTTGATTTTCTTCACAACGCCGTTTTCGCCGTCGATAAGGGCAACAACTACCTGTCCGTCCTCAGCCCAATCCTGCCTTAATACTTGTATCTTGTCGCCGTTCTCTATCTTCGGATACATACTGTCCCCCGAAACGACAATGCACATTGTATTCTTAGCTTCTTCCTCGTTGACGATATAAAGCGGCATATAGCCCACAATATAATCGTCAGCATAAGCACCAAACCCAGCTGACACGCTCTCATATATAGGTATTATATGTACGTTGTCTTGCGGGAGTATGGTTGCGTTGGAGTCTATAATATGAGAAGAATGTTTAGGGCTAGGATCATCAGTTTTTAATGCAAGATATTCAGGATTAACATTCAACTCAATAGCGATTGATTCAAGAACAGGTAATTTTATTCTGAGAATTTTTCCTGCCTCATATCTTTGGATAGTTGATTTATTCAATCCAAGACGGATACCAAGTTCTTCTTGTGTAAGTCCTTTTTCTTCTCTTGCAGCTTTTATTCTATTTCCAATTTCTACGGTATTCAAATCTTGCTCACCTGCTTTCGTTATAATGATTATATCACATTAAATTGCATAATGCAATAGCTTTTTTGAAAAAAATAAAAAAATGTTGCAAAATGCTATTGACAAGTGAAAAGTTATGTGCTATTATGATAATGCAGTAAGTTGCATAATGCAACAAGAAAGGAGGCTGGCATATGGTAAACACGAACAAGATCAAGGGTAGAATGAAGGAGCTTGAACTGACCCAAGCTGACGTTGCACATTGTTTAAACATAGCTCAACCTACAGCTAATCAGAAAATAAACAATGTTCGTCCGTTTGACTTGGACGAGGCTGAGAAACTGTCACACTTGCTCCACATTGATGCTGGAGAGTTCGGCAAATATTTTTTTACTCAGTGAGTTGCATAATGCAACAAGTGATTAAAGAGGGGGTGAGAGGAACGTGGAAAAGAAAATTACTGCTATTCCAAGAGGATGTGACAGTGCCAGGATTGAGCAGGTGATCGTAACAAGAGCCTTGAAAGGCGCAGGAACAGAAAATGACCCCTGTAGAGAGGTCATTCAATATTGGACTCTTGACGGAAAATTGCTCTGCGAAAAGGGTTAATCAGATTTTCTTACAAGTTGTTCAGCTTTTTTTAGTTCAAGCTCTGAGTTTATGTATGAAACAATGGCATTGATAAAAGCTTTTAAATGCTCTATATTGTAATCTTCGTGTTGGCGGCAATAATGGGTTTCGTCATTACCGATCCAAGCAGAAGCTTTTGAAAGGGTTTTTATCTTTGGACTGTCTATGAAGTTTTCGATACATTGAGCTAACGTTTGCTTTTTGATTTTTTCTACTTCTTTTGGGTGAAGATTAATCGCAAAATCTTTTACTAGGAATTCTAACGCTTTTCGATAACCCATTCCACATATTTTATCGAAACCAAGTTGCTCCGCCTTATGCGACTGTGTGTATATTTTAACAAAATCCTCAGAAACTTTTTCAATCTCGGCGTCAAATGTTGGAGATGAGCAGAACTTAGGATCAGTTTGAATAAGTGTAGCTTCATCACATTCAGTGCGATATTGAGGACCAATGTATTCATATTCTGAGCAAAATGCTTTTGCACAACTTGGGCAAAGCCAATGGACATATATTTTATAATGGTGGTCATCCAAGTCTGCCATTTCAACAAAATGGCTTGATAGAGCTTTAGGCTCTAAAACAACACCACAATGAGGACAATTTCTTGGCATATCAACTTTAAAATTTAAGTTGACACTAGGATATTCGATTTGCTTGCTTCGAATGACTTTTATCATTTATGGTCAGCTCCTTTTATTTTATTTTCTACATTATACCACAAGAAGTTAGATTTTTCAAGGAGGTACAAAAATGAAACACTACAAAATCAAGCTGACGGACAAGTTCAGCGGCGCAAGGCTGGTAACAGTCACGGCAAAGACGGCAGGCGAGGCTATGGACCTTGTTGACCGCTCAGAGGGCGAGGATATCGCCGTTATCGAGGAACTTTCCTAGCATAGTACAACCTTGATAACAAATAGAATTGAGTAGGAGGTGATAAAAATGCCGAAATATCCGCCTTTAAAGGTCATAAGGCACGTTTCGTTCGACGGTGGCAAAAGCTACAAGCTTTGGGACGATTGCACGGAGCAGGAGCGGCAGGCAGCTGCGGACAGTATCGGTCGCAAGCTTGCCGGAGCATTGCAGGATATGGTCGGGCGTGACCCATCGCTCTGGGATAAGCTTTGTGAAACGGCGAGGACTGAGCACCCTGAGTGGATAGCTTAAAACACAGGACGTTTAAATGAAAGGACGTGAGAAAATGATAGCCGTGTTAGAGATAATCAGATGTGCCGCAGCGGTAGCACTCTTGGTGGTGCTTGCAATGTATGTAGCGTACAGGTGGTATGTAAGCGTAAAAGAAACTGCCTACGAGGAAGCAGAGGAGAGCATTAAGCGTGCGGTGAGAGAAGCAGGCAGACCAATTGTCAAGGTCGAAGTTGAAATGAAAGGAAAGTGGTAAAATGGCGTTGATACTGCTGATAACAATAGCCGTGCTTGCAGGCATAGATGTAGTGATGTACATATTACTTGGCGCCATTGAAAAGCACTGGGAGAAAAAGTTTAAGGAGGATAAAGATGACGAAAAATGAGATAATTACTACGGCTAAATGCTGTATAGTAGACAACTGTGTATCATGCCCGTTTGCAGGACATGGTAATTGCATCACTGATTTCATGAATCATATTCTCGAATACATGAAAACCGAGCCTGCACCTGCGGCAACAGGCACAAGCTTGGAGGTATCAAAAGATACCAGTTCAATATTACACCTTGATGATAGCACAAAAGCAGCGATTTGTCAAGCATATGATACCGTAGACGAAGCCTGTACAGATATAATCGGTATCTATGAAGGAATGTCTGAGCGAGAACATAGAGCCTTTGACATTGGCGAGGCGTATGGAAAGATATGCAGCACAAGGGATAAGCTTGATAAGCTGAGAGGCGGTGACGGCAATGAACATTAACGCAAAGAAAGCTCAGGACAAGCTGTCGCAGGAGCTGTCTGCCGCTAAGCTTGGCAAGTATGCGCAGGCGGTTGCAAAGCCTACTCTTGAGGTCCTCAAAACTTTCTGTGAGCAGAACGAGGAGTTCGCTCAGGCGGTC
>NZ_FR890777.1:0-13403 GCF_000435935.1 Ruminococcus sp. CAG:57
CAACTAAAAGCGATTTAGCCGATTCAGGCCAAATCGGCTGAGATTGTTCATCGGCTGTGAAGACCGTTGCTAACGATTGCACTTCGTCTATAGTTTTGTCGAGGTCCTCATTATTATCTCTTGCCTTTTTGTATTCATCAATGGCTTTTTGAAGCGGATTCCATAACGATGACATATTTGTATCACGCAGATTTAGGAACACTACTTTATAGCCGTTTTCCCTCAGCATAGCCGTGCAGTTTTCAGCTATCTCGCCTTTAGGGTCATTTATTACCATAGAGTGTTTAGCCTGTGACATTGCGATGTGCCTAATCATAGGCATAACGAACGTCTGACCTTTACCTGAACGAGTTGTACCAATAATTAAGCTGTGTATCGTTTCAGCGTCTATGTAGAACTTTCCGTTTTCCTTTGCAATGATGATTCCTGACTTTTTAGCCGACTTCATTTTATCACAATCAAACGAATATAAAACTTTTTCCATTTCTTTAGTATTCATAAAACGCTGCTTGCCCTTTATAGTTTTGTTTTCATTTTTGATACGCCAATGTGTTTCAGAACGCAGCGCAAGCATTATGCCTATGAAAAATGATATCATAATTACCATTGGTAACGGAAAATTATCTGTTGTAATAAAATACGTCCACTTCAAGCGGAAATATTCCACCGCTGTTATACCTTTATGCTTTGCATTTATGAACGTCAGGGATAGGTGAAAATAATTCAGGCACAAGTTTATTATAACATATATCAGACCACCAAAACCAAACGCCTTTAAAAGCCGTACCTTTATTCTGCTTTTATTCAGTTCATCAAAATCATTGTTCATTGTATTTCTCCTAATCTATTGAATAGCTATAGCCGTCCATTTCATTTACAATATTATTTTCATAGTCATATTCTTCCTGCAACTTCTTGATGTGAAAGTCATACTCGCTCATGAGTGACTTAACCGAATGCCAACATACATTCATGGCTCGTTTAGAACGAACCAAAGCTTGCTGTGCGCTGAAACTGCGGAATTTTCTCTTGTTGTTTTGCTTTCTCAGCCTTGCTTCTTCACGATTTACTGTAGTCTGAATTATCATTTTTGCAAATTCATTTCCTTTAGCCGCTGATTTTTCGAGATAATATAATCCCTTGTCACGACGTTCTGTCTTGAAGCAAAGCATACCATATGAACATTGTGCATATGGGTCATCGAAGTCAGCCGCTTTTTTCAGCCAACGTTCTGCCTTTTTCAAATCGTCCTTGTTGTTTGTTTCTTTATTCTTTTTTAGATACGCTTTTCCTAGCTTGTACATCGCATACACGTTGTTATCCTCTGCCGAACGAAGCAAATGTACCTCTGCCTTTTCGGTGTTGCCTATATCTTCATAATATTTACCCAATCGGTAGTTTGCTTTATCATAACAGCGACTGTCTTTTTTCTCTGCGATCTCGCTGAGTATCTTTATTCCATTATCAATGTTTTCTTTATCATCATAGTTATCAAGCAAAAGCTTTCCAAGCTGATAAGCAAATGTATCGTTCGATTTGCTATGCTTTTTCAGGCAGCTCTGAGCCTGAAGCAATTCATTTTTACTCAGATGTTCTTTGAACTCCTTGTATGCCATTTTTTCTTCTTTTTTAGATACGGCTTTTTCCATATCTGTAAAGTCACTTTCTTTGACATAATTTTTATCAAGTCTATATTGCAATTTTGCAAGTTCCTGCAGGAGCTTGTTTCCTGCTCGGTTATAAAAATCGTCAAGCTGATTATTTGAGTATTCAAAATAATCAGAGTTTTCGCCATAAAATCTTTTGTACTGTTCGTCTGCCATTTTCAACTTTTCAACGTATTCATCAAACTCTGCCTGAAGCTTTTCGTTACAGCTAATAATTTTATCAACACACATATCTATCCTGCGCTGATACGGACGAACTTTTACATTGTCATACTGCCACGCTGAATGTGGTGGTTTTGGTGGAAGGAGCTTCAACAGTTCTATCATTTCTTTGGACGCTACTATGGAAGAAGAAAACTCAGGTATGAGATTTTTACGCTTGAAAGCCGTAAGCTCAGGTGTCAGCTTTTTTGTCATAATTTCATTAGCAACTGTAGACTTCATTTTCTTAAATGCGTCCTGCTCTAAAAGGTCCTGCCCTTTACCTTTGTATGTTACTGTTCTATCCTCTAGGCGGTGATATTCAAGCAAAGTATAATGAACATGGATATTGTCTGTATCCTCATGAATAGCCGCATACCAATAAGTGTTTTCATTTTTTAGCTTGTTGCTTTTATCAATCAAGGAATTGATTCCTTTTCTTGCGATATCCATCAGCTTTGCTCGGTCAAGCACTTCACCTATCATCAGACCATTGTCGACTAGAAACTGATTATCGAATGACAGATAGCCCACATATTTCGGACAACCCTCAGATTTACTCTGACGCTCATAATCTCTGTAAGTATCCATTTGTTTTTCTGTGAGCATTGAGTAGTTCGTATCAAAGACGCCATTCTTATTCATGTAATCAATATAGTCTTTATTTACTGTTGCCTGCGACTTAAATGTTTTCTCTTTTTTCGGAAGAAATTTTCCGTCCCTGTTCATATAAGACATTCCGTCAAATCCTTTGGCTATTACCCACTTCTTACTCGTAGGCTGTATCATATCAAGATGAAAAACTACCGCAGGCGTTGTGTGCTTCTTTTTCAATGTATCACCCCTTTTTCTTCTTTTTTAGATACGCCGCCGTTAGCGGCGGTTTGCTTTGTCCACGGACAAACGTCGCATTCTTGCTTCGTAAGTTTCGCATGAGCCTTGCACTGCTTTGCTCACCGCTGCGCCCTCAACCATAGTATCCGCAGACGTGAAAGGAGCGTCCATGAAATTGCATTGAGAATTAACTCCGTCACGGACCTCATAACACATCTTATATATATCCTCAATACGATTATTGTACTTTGCCATTTGAATGCTGACCATTTGTATTTCTCTCAATAGATCGTCTTTGTCTTTTACTGAGTTTGCATTTGACCTGTCACCTTTTCCTGCACCAAAGTTTTCAGACATTGCGTCCTTTTTTATAAGCCCACGACGAACGCACTCTGCGTCTATCAGGTATCTTATACATTCACTCGCTGAATGTATTTCAAGGTCACTCATAAGCAGGCTGAGATTTCTCTCAGCGGTATCAGAAAACGAGAATGTTTTTAATTTTTTTGGCATTGAATTTGCACCTCCAACTATTGATTTTCAGGGGAACTTGAATGAATGAATTTTGCTCAGAACATGAACGAATAACCTCAAAGAGCATAAAGGAAGTGGGTACACTCCCTGTGTGAAAGCTCGGTAGTACCGAGCTTTAGGTGAACTTAAAATGGGGCTACTTATTCAGAAAGTTAAATAACTTAAATACCTCTTTTTAAGCAATGTTAAATAACTTAAATACTCCTTTTTCTGACAAATTAAATAACTTAAATAACTTTTTCACTTGAAAATTTCCACATTATAGGATAGACTATTTAACTTAAATAAGAAATTTCAGCTTAAAATCAGCAAAGTTAAATAACTTAAATAGCGTTTTCCCCCTAAAATCTCCTTGCAATATTTGTTATCTAAAAAAGCATGAAGATTTTTGTTCAAAAATCAACGCTTTTTTTGCTTTTCAGACAGCTCAATAAGAGTCAAAAGTTCGTTAGTTTTTAACGTATCATAGTCCACTTCATTGTATTCTGGAAGCATGAAAGTTTCTAGTGTTTCAGTTATTTTTCTAAGCTTTATGATAGTTACATACATATCCTTTATTACTTCTGTTGAAGTATCGTCAAGTTTCTTTATCTCATCTTTGACAATACTGCGGACAACATCAGGAAGAATATCAGATACAAAGCTGTCACTTGCTTCAACGTATTTTTCAATTATTTTGTTGACTAATTTGTTTCGTGACATTTCTTTTTCAGCCGCAATTTTATCGACTTTACTCATCAAATCACTAGACAAACGAATATCTGGCATAATTTTTTACACCACCTTATTCAACTTCTTCACTCTCAGACAAGCGAGTGAAATATTCATTTATGTTGCCATATTTTTTAAGAATTTTATCTGTCAGAGCATATTTTTTTATATTGAAATAATCAGGTACTATGTACATAAAAAAGCCTTGTTCATAGGAATATGGATTGAGTTCAAATGAAACCATAGTGTCAACTAGATTGCTCACTTCTTCTCCTGTCTGACTATAAGATTTAAGATATGAGTGCTTATTTTTCTTAAAAGTTATCTGTATTTTTGTATAAGATTTATCGAAAAACTGACACTCGATTATATCTTCATAACGCACGGTCAATACCTTTTTAGGCGTTGCCCCGACAGAATAATACGTCAGCACCATGTCATTCTCTGTAGCTTGTATCATGAGATTATGAGTGCCTATTTTCTTTGTTATCCCTTTAAGAAGTATCACTGTTGCGCATAAAAAAATCACTGCAACAAGTAATAAATATGTGTCGATAAAATTCAGAAACGGCAGACAGTAAAGGACTAAAAAAGCCATGCTAATGCCAAAGCACACGATAACTTTCTTTCGTGCGCCATTGGTATTTGTTGTTCTTTGCGCTACCATTTCTTTGAATCTTTCCATGTACTCAGGCGCAGGATACTGATAAATATATTCGTCATTCATTGTATTTCTCCTTTAATTTACTGTCACCATACAGCTTGCTGTTATGGCACTGTTGTCTGCAACACGGACAGTTATTATAGCCTTTCCACTGCTTATTCCATGCACATTTCCGTTGCTGTCTACCTCCGCAATATCAGGTCTGTTACTTTGCCAAATCACTGATTTATTCACAGCATTTGACGGACCTACAACTGCTTTAAGCTGTGCCGTTGAACCTACGTTTATCTTAACATCATTGTACTCATAGATTGTTTCTATCTTTAAAGAACGTGCTTTTATGACCGCTGTTGTAGTTGTTGCAGGCGGTTGATATGGTGGCTCTGTCTGTGCAGGCTCATCATGATAGTATGGCTGTGTTTCAGTATATGTATTGTCATTATGATAGTTATCGTTACCGCCACTTGGCTGTGCTTGTGTATCCTGCCAATCGTGATTATCTTGTGGATTTACGTCAACTTTTTTAGTCGATGTCACTGTAGATGTTGTGACCTTTTCAGTTTTCTTTTTGTCAGACTTGCTCTCTGATATACTATCTGTGGTTGATGAACTTTCACTGCGCTTATCCTCTTTTTTATCATTTTTCAAATCTGATTTAATATCCTTTTTGGCTTCTGTAGTTGTAATTTTTTCAGATGTACTATCTGTCTGTTCTTCAATAACAATGCTCATATCGTCCTGATTATCGTCCTTGCTGTCTATCACTCTGACGTCCTTTTTGTCAAACATAAAATACTGTTCTTTGACTATCTCATCATGGTGTTGCCCCTTTATTACATCACCAAATTCGTCAACTGTGTCAGGCTCGTCATAGGCAGCGATCGTACACTTTAACTCAATGTAGACGTAGTCATATCCCGAAGGAATATCGGATACTGTTATTATCTCTGTAAAGTCATTTTTCTGTGAAACAGTATACTTTTTCAGCATATCTTCTGTATGATATTTGCCATTGTCATCATAGTATCTCAGCGTGTAGTTGCTTATCTCAGGCTTTGAACTTATGCTCCCTGAATAGTTGCTTTCCTCTTTTGCCGACAATGCAAAGTAAAGCTCTTTTTTATCTTTAAGATACGTTGCATTTGATATTTTTATATGATAACTACCCATTGCAACTATGCTGTTGTAGTCTACAGTATGGCGCACATAGCGCATAGATTGCACCATAGGTATGATTATAATAACTGCCATAATAGCTATTGAAATGCTCAGAAATGCTATATAAATGGCGTTGTTTCGCTTAATCTTATCCATACTGTCACCACTTTCTCACGTTGTACTTGTCACCAAAACGCTTTGCGAGGTTTTTTACTAGCCTGTTTACTGTCAAATAAAGATACTCGCTATCTGTCAGTTTAAAGCCGAAATATTCAATGACTTCCCTTGTGAACGTTTCGATAAATTCTTGCGTTTTTTGCTCAGAACGATACATTTCATCAGCAAGATTTTGAGGACTCCAATTAAGAAGATACATTCGATTGAATATGCTGTCTACTATCTCGTCCCTGTCCTGAGAGTTACCTATGTACATAAGGTCACACTCTGTAGCAGCGTTCTTACAGTGTATCTTGTTTTTGCCTGAGCCTAGTGACAGCAACATTTCTCCTGCTTCAAAATTGTCCGTTGCATATAACTCAGACATAGTAAACTGACCAAAAATGTTATGAAGAATTTCAATACTATCAGATGATTGCTTGAGTAAGAATTTATACTGCACGAGCTGAAATATCTTCTTAACTGTATCCACACTTTCACCAGTGTCGGACGGCATAAAGTCAAGAATTGATTGTGTTGCATACCAAAGTCCTGCATCATATTTTCTTGAGCGACGCTCAAGTTTAAGGATAAAATCAGTACACAATGTGTTTTTGGTATTGATGAAACGATGAGCTTCATCGATAAGGCAGATAACTCTGCGGCGGTCAAGAAGATTTACAAGGTTATTGTTATGAGCAACGTTCTTGCAAACCTCAGACCACATCAACGAGAGTATATTGAAAAGCTGTGCGTTATACACACTCTCGTCCATTTCAGACAATGCTTTCACATTAAAAACTATAAGATTTGAATTGTTTATCTCAATGTTTGTATGCGAATCAAACATTGTTCCATATGCACCCGAAACAGATAATTCTTTCACGTACATAAGCAATGTTTTATACAAAGTTATCTCGTCTGCTGAGAGCGTTCCCGAAGAGATCTTTGACGTTATAACATCAACAACGTCAGAAAATATCGGAAAGTTTTCTGGCGAAAGAGAGTTTACATCAGTGTATTTTGTTATACCCTTTTTTTGATAAGTTTCTACAAGGGCAGTTCTAAAAGCTGTCATAACATCATAGGTCATTGTCGGAACGTATTGATACATGAAAGTGCATATTCGTGATATTTCAGATATAAAATTTGTTTCGATAGCACTTTCTTTGGAGAGGAGCTGTTGCTGTGTATCATCATCGTTTTCTTCATCAAGCTTGTTTTCGCTTTGCCAATCGATAACTGTCCTTATCTGCAGAGGGTTTATAAAGGCACGTCTATCCATTGTAATGACCTGACCGTCATACATCATAGCAAGGTCCTTATACTCACCCTCAATATCAATAGCGAAAACCTTGTTGCCGATTATAAGCTGATTTTGCACCATTAACTTAAGCGTTACAGACTTACCACCGCCCTTTACTCCACAAAGTATCATATCATATGACGAGCGGTATCTGTTACGCAGAAACGAGTCAAGAAAGACAAGTCCGTTTGTCTGCGTGTAGCCCATAAACAATCCATTATCATCAATGTGTTCCTGATAATAAAACGGAAATTCTTTGGCGTATGTATCATAGATAGGCATTGGCGTTTGAATATTATTGCCCTCAACAATAAGTCTTGTAAACTCGGTAAACATCTGATTTTCAGGGACGTAAGAACGTAGTCCATTGTTTGTAGCCAACTCTTTCTGCACTACTGCAACACGCTTTTTCAATGCTGACAGGTCTTTATTGAAGATATAAAAACGCAGTGTCATATACACCATGTTTTCAGCACCATTCACTACTGAATTATATATCTCTTGTATCTTTGCAAGTTCTGTCTGAGTATCAATGTTATCAGCCATGCCGAGCCTAATTGCCCAACGAGAGTTAAGCTCGTCCATTGATTGCTTCAACTGTTCCTGAACATCATCACGAGCAGCGGTACACACGTCCCACATAGATACTATGTCACTATATTTCTGTGATACAAGCCGTGTTAAAGCAAGTGGAGCAAGCAATGCAGGAAAACTTTTTATGACAACTGATGTCACATATGTGTTGTTCACCTTAAAATAATTCTGACCGAATTTTACTGTGTCGGGCAGAACATAAGCATTGATATTTTGATAATCAATATCACGATTTTCACAGTCCGAAAAGCTTAAAAGCGTTCTCATAAAGCTTATTGTTGTGTCAAAATTGCACAGAGCCATAGATGTATCAGAAAACGCATTGCAGTATTGCTCTACCGCTGCATAAAGCGTATCAATATCGTTTGCATAAACAAACATATATGCAAGATTACTGCGGTGAGTTCTCTCCAGATCATCTATTTGTCGGAGCTTCTTATCGAGCATTGCCCTTGTAAATGGGTGCTGTGTTTGCGTTTTTTTGTATTCCAAGAACTCACGTTGCCTTGAAAGGTCAGGTTTCTTGTGACTGAAAATATATTTATGTGGCAAGTCCAAAAGCTGAGTTGCACTACCGAAAGCATTAAACGCTGATATTTTATCGTCATTGGAATAGTGCATGATATCAATGCCGTAAATAGCCACAACAGACATATACTTTCCAATGTTATTATGCTTTAACCTGAACACATAGTTAGCCGCAAGATTTGTTCTTCCACCGCCAACTGTTGCTAGATCCTGCTCTGTCAAGCGGAATGAATTGAAATCTAAGTATGTACAAAGGCAATTCTTTGCATTCATTTTTACACGCTTATTTTTCCTTTTTTCTTTTCTTAGCTTCACGCTTGTCCTCCTCCTTTTTCAGATAATCAGCACAATCCACATTTCCTGAGCCGTAGTATGTTTTTTTCTGAGCTAAAAACCTCAGAAAGTCGAGCAAGCTTCCTCCAAAGCTCTTGCGAGGGTCTGAGGGAGAGCCTGCCGTACATATCATAAATATGACTAAACAGAACACCACAAATACATATCTCAACGAGCCAAACGCCATTCCTATGACCATTGAAGAAAAGAAAACAGCTATTATGCCCAAAAAGCGATACTTTGTCAGATATTTTGTCAACATGACCTTTGATTTTGTGGTTTTCGGTACTAAGCCTGCCCTAATATCATCATTCATTTACTCTTCCCCTTTCTAAGTAACAAAGGGCAAGCATTACGCCTGCCCCGATTTATTTTCTTTTATTTTCATCACGCATTGCTTTCTCAGCAAATGTTGGCTGTGTTTTTTCTGCTGCTATAGCTGTATCTGCATAACTTATTGTATTGCTCTCTGCATGATACTGCCTATCTGCAAATGTTTGAGTATTATAGCTACCTGAATTAACAGCT
The DNA here is from genome assembly GCF_000435935.1 of Ruminococcus sp. CAG:57. Lineage (NCBI taxonomy): Bacteria > Bacillati > Bacillota > Clostridia > Eubacteriales > Oscillospiraceae > Ruminococcus > Ruminococcus sp. CAG:57. Next base: position 9,215 of record NZ_FR890777.1, read on the forward strand.
TGTGCTGATGAAGCACTTGTATCAGTGCCAAAGCTTCCACCCGAAGTGCTTATGCTAGGTGTAACTGCACTAGCTGTTTGTGAGCCATCCATGCCTGCGTTAGAGCTGTCCGAGCCAAAAGAGCCTTGCGCCACAGCATTTTCAGATGAACTATTATCGATGTTTGACGAAAATTCACCGCTTTCACCTTGCTCACCCTGTTTGCCATTTTCACCTTGCAAGCCGTCTTTACCATTAAGTCCGTCTATTCCGTTTGTGCCGTCTTTTCCGTCCTTACCACTTGTACCTACACCAAGTTTTTCACCCATTCCCATTGCCTTGCCTGATAAATTTTGTCCTGCACTTTTAGCCACTTCTCCGATAGGTTTGTTAGCAACTTCTCCTGCTTTACCGCCTACGGCTGTGCCATTAGCAGCTGCGCCCATAACGCCATTATTACTTCCAAAGCCGCCTACCATACCGCTGACACCGCCTGCGACAGCTCCGCCAACAGCACCGACAGCACCACGCATTCCTTTTTCGGCTTTATTGTCACTATTTTTAGTATTTGCCATTGAAGCTTTCGCACCATTAATGCCACCTGAAATAGCTCCACCGATACTGCCTGCAACTGCACCGCCTGCTTTTGAAATTCCCTTGCCTGCTATATGACCTAGAGTGTGTCCTGCGCCTGAAGCTATCTGTCCTGCGGAACGCAGACCCATAATAGTTGATACGCCTGACTTAACGCCTGCGTCAATACCAAGAAGATGTACCACAAGGTCAGGTCCGTCAATTACAAATTTACAGCCTGCAACGGTTATGAAAATAACAGCTATTGGGTTTGATAACAGTGATGAGTCCTGAATTTCAGTAAGTATCAGGATATATAAACGCAAATCTAGTACAACTATTATCACAGACAGAAAGCAATTAAGCAAATTCAGTATGACCTTTTTTAGCCGTCCTGCGCCACCCATATCTGTTGCCACAACTATTGGTGCTACTATCTGTGCAAACATTATGTCGTACAACAAGGACGCAAGTTTCAGTCCTGCAAAGATAAGACACACTGCCGTTATTACAAGCATGAAAAGCCCCCATAGAAAATTAACACGATAGAAGTGATTTTTTTCCGTTAAGTGACCGACAGAAACATATTGCCACATTTTATCAAACTGTGCTGACATATCTCCGTCACTAAAATCGGACGCTTCTTTTAATTGTTCAAAACTACCGCCACTATGATGTTCAAATCCATTATCCGCAAAATCTTCGATATTGGAAATGTTAAGTATTTGAATAGCACTCATTGTGTTTCCGTAGAAGTCTAACTCTCTAAATGCGCCTTTACTCAACCTGTTTATAGCTTCCTCAAAAGTATCGGAGTCTTGGCAATACATTATCATGGAAGCCACTTGACTAGCTTGTATATTTATGCCACGATTTTGAAGTTCGTGGGCAGCATTTTCCGCTGCTTCACGAATTAAGTAACATTCAAATGAAGCTTGATAATATGGAGCTTGTGAGGTTATAACGTAATAATCTGTTGAATGTCTGTTATCTCCCTCTCCTCGTGTTATTGTTATTTTATATGCGTTATCATCATCTTCTTCCGTATCAGAATTGTCTTGTACTCCAGCGTTAGCCTGCGCCCATGCGACACGCTGTTGCCAAAAAGCATAGTCATCGACAAGGTCTAACAGTTCAAGTTTATGCTCAAAGGTCAAATCATCAAATCTGTATGTAGGAGTCACATCATAATGGTCTGCTGTTGTAACTGTCCTATATTGCGTTTTTGAAGGATCTAAACCTAGATTAATATTCATTGAGTACACAGTGTTAGGATTTACACCAAATGACGATACTTGACTTTGTTTTACCAATTTATTTTGATTTATGCTGCTATTCACGTTGTAAATATTGCTTGCGAGAATATACTCACCTATCGTCCTATTTGTTGCAGTATCTTTTGTTGTATTATCCTTTGCAAACTGCACACCGACAGTTTTAAGGTCACTAAATGATGAAACGAGTATCGGCAATGCGATAAGGAAAAACAGTGACGTCAAGATATTTCGTACATAGTCTGTTATGTGTATCTTGTCTGCATTGACGATGATAAGTATTCCTATAAGCACCACTGTCATTCCTGCCAACGCCCACGCTATAGGGTATATAATAGTATCTATGTTAAATACGTCTTTTATAACGTTGTAAAGATTAAAATTCAGCACCTGATCCACAGCTTCTGAAATGTAATCCACAACATATGCAAGCCATTTCAGCAACGTATACTCAACATTCTGTACCATTTCTCCGTGCCAAGTTTTCTTGACGATTATCTCCTGCACTTCAGGCAGAAGTGTACGAGGGTCAGCCGCAAATGCAAGTATGCTCAATGACATTGTGCTTATAAGCAGTGTTATGAATACAGAAAACGCATATTTTTTCGTTTTTGATACTCTCATTATATTCTGACTCCTCCTGTACGTTCGATATAAAAATCGAAGTTAAAAAAATCACCATTGTATAACCTTTCTCTCATAATTATCCGTCCTTTCTGATTCTAATGCACTGTATGCACCGCTATAGGCTCAAAGCTTAAGACCCATAGCGGTACATACAATATGTACCGTTCGCTCCGCTTATTTGATAAAAAGCATACCGCTCGTTGTTGCTGACTGAAAATCCTGAATGAGTTTAGGACCAAAGCCGAGTATTGCTAAGCCTCCAAGTATTCCTATAAATACACCTTTTGTTTTGCTCATACCGCCATTGCCACCGCCAATAAGCATGATACCTGCGATTATAACTGCAAGAACTGATATGGCATAGCCAATATACTTAGCAGTGTCACCCAAGTCATTGATCCACTTGAGCAGACCAGACAGGTCAGCAAGGACTACAGCCGCCTTGCCATTGTCATTCACATCAATAGCGTCTGCACTTGCGGATACAGCGTTCATCAACATCATTGACAATGCGGCAACTGATGATGAGAGCGTTGCACCAATTTTCTTCATCTTCTTGTTTTTCATAGAAAATCACTCCTTGAATTTTTTGTATCAGCGTGACCGCTGAGTTGTATTTGTAACAGCAACTTCTTCACTGTTATCAACTGTTCTCTGTTCTGTAGCTTTCTCCGCTACAGTTAAATATCTGACAAGTGTTTCATTGTAGTCCTTGCCCAATTTAGGAACGTGAACTGTAATGCTATACCTGTCAGCATACTTCTGATTTACTTTTGCGATTCCATTTCGCCCTGCTTCGTCATTATCTAAGCAAAGCACAATGTTTTTTATTTCAGGATATCTTTGCAGGTATGATTGCAATGCAACGTCTGATGTTCCCGACAAAGACAGCCTGTTTTGCTTTTTCCAAACATCATAATCAGGTTTTTGCCCCAATCGTTCAGCCCTTTTCTTTTCAGATATGACATACATCGTTGCATGACTTAGCAAGTCAACTGGAGCTTCAAAGACATAAACAGTATCTTTGTTACTCTCAGGTGTCAAATAAGTCAGATTGAAACTGTACTCTTTTTGACTTCCACTTACATTTTTGGGCTTGCGCTTATAAAAGGTATTCGTTACCTTGCTCTCGGCAAACTTTGCTTCATTCTTATCATCAAAACCCACAAACACAACATTTTTGTATTGGTCCTGATATATGTAACTATTTTTAATACAATAGCTGACTATATGAGGGTCTATCATTCGTGTTTTCGTGAGATAAGCGGCAGCGTTTCTATACGTTTCGCTTTTGGGTGGCAAATGAAATTCTTTTGGCTCATCCTTTATTTCAGGAGCTTTCACAAACTCCGTCTTAATATTTCCTGACAAGTCTATAATGGTTTCAAATGCTTCTTGAACGCCCATACCATCAATTTTCATAAGCCAATCAATGCAATTAAGCCCTTTAAGATTTTGCGAATTCCAATACCAACGTTGCCTGTCACCCTGAATTATAAGGCTATCATGCTCTTTGCATTGATATACAGAGCCTGCTTTTATAAAGGTAAAACCCTCTTTTCGGGATAGAAAGTCAAGCATATCCGTTTGCCGTGCGTCTGCCATTTCTTCAGGAGAATAGCGTATGAATTTCTTGCCCGAACCTATGTACTCACGCCGTATTGCCATTGAGTTTATCCCCCTTTTTAGAATATAAAGCAGAATTTTTAAGCCTTGCCAACTCAATTATCGACTTT
>NZ_FR890777.1:13457-25311 GCF_000435935.1 Ruminococcus sp. CAG:57
CGTCTATACTTCTCTGCGTCACTTTCCACTAAATTCATTATTTTAGTGATATAGTCTGTATAGAGCTTGATAGCATAATCAATATTTTCAACGCTCTTAAAGTCAATAACGTCCATATATCCATCAAATGCGGTACAATCTTTTATTTCTGAACGAATAATTCCTAACGCTTTATGCTCACTGCCATAGTCCGCCACTAAGTACTCAGCTATATATAATCTGCTCAATACTCTATCCGCAAAAGCAAGTGAAAATGCTTCTGCACTTTTGTCCACGGACAAAATCTTGCAAGCATATGGCTCTTGTCTTGCAGTTCTTTTAAACTCGTCTGCTGAACTGCACCCGAAATAGCTGTTAAACGCATTTTCATCGATATAAAATATCTTTGATAGTCGCCTATTACAGCCTATCTGAATTTTATACAATAATTTTCACCTCCGAAAGAAAAAAAGCCCCTGACAATCAATCAAGGGCTTATATCTTAAATTCTTCTATTGCGTGAAGCAGCAATATCTTCATCGCCAAATGGAATACCAAGCTTTTCAGAATAGAGCTTTCCGACAGAACTTAAAGTTTGATATGTCTGATAATCATAGTCAAATGTTCCTACCTTAATATGCTCTCCGTTTGATTTAACTCCTTGCAATGTCAAAAGCTCACTATCTTCCTCCAAAACTATTGCACGGCACTGTTTAAACGTTAAGAACATCGTATCATCAACCGCAGGAATATCATCATCAACGATTTTTCTTGCTTTTTTAGATTTTTCATAGAATCGGTTATCACCCTGAACGCTCTTAACGTATTCCTGTAGGCTACCATATTCCAAGCTCAGGTTATCATCATCGTTGTAAATCTTCTCTATATAACTCTCAGGAACACTATAGGTGAACTTTGCAATTATCGTTCCTGAATTATCTCGGATGTAGCTCTTGTCGATAACAGAAGTAACAGCGTCTTGCTTGAAAACTATATCCATATCCCCTGAGTTATCATTCAAGCCTATTTCCGATGTGAGCTTATTGAGTTCTTCTCTCTTTTCCTGATACTCCTTTAACTTCGGAAACTCTCGCTCTGCTATCTCTTTTGACTTCTGCATATTTTTTTGAGCTATTTTCAACTCTTCCTTATGTTTCGATAACAACTGTGGCATATCAACGTCTATAGCATTATCAATGTTATCAAAAACATCTGTGTTCGACACGCCAAGAGAAGTAAAGAGCGTTGCATTTTCGTGCGAAACTATTGTCTTGAAAGAGCCATATCCGCCAAGTGATGAATACTGAATTTGTATTTTAAAACCTCTGTAATCACACACATCAATAGGCTCTTCGCCACCAACTTTTCGCAATGCTTTTACAGCCTTGCCTGCTTCTTCCCTATCTGTTATCTTGTTATCAACTATTTCTACGCAGAAATTCTCAGAACGTGGATATTGCTTTGAATACTCTACTGCATTATCGAATATCTCGATAAACTTCTCTGCTCTTTTTATTTGCGTAGGAATAGTGAATGTTATTTCTTCTCTTGCTTTCATTCTATCAGCTTCAAACTCTGCCTTTTCACGGCACAGATTATCCACCTGAGTTGAAAGCTCGAGCTGTCTTTTAATGCGAGGGTCACCTGTTGCCAAAGATTTTATCTCAGCGTAGTTCAATGCCGCTTCGTCAACATCATCTATCGAACGTCCAAGCGGTTTATTTGTCATGACCTGAGATATAAACTTCTGCTTATACTCAATTGTCTGCCACGAGTAACTATCGAATGTACCCTCTGTTGCATAACGGAAAATTTCGACCTCCTTGCAGTCATTTCCCTGACGGAGTATACGTCCCTCACGCTGTTCGATATCAGACGGACGCCATGGAACATCTATGTGATGAAGTGCGCATAGTTTTTTCTGAATGTTTGTGCCTGCACCCATTTTCTCCGTAGAGCCGATAAGTATACGCACTCTGCCCTCATTCACATCTTCAAAGAGCTTTACCTTTTCCTTATCATTTTTTGCGTCATGAATGAATTTTATCTCTTCTTCAGGAATACCAAGAGCAATAAGCTTGCTCTTGATATCATCATATAGGTTAAAACCCTTTGACGGCGTAGAGCGGTCAAGGAAAACTACCTGTGTCAGGCTATCATCTTTTGTTTCTTCCCATTTGTTGAAGATGTTATTTACCGCCATATTAACCTTGCTGTCAGGATTATCTTCCACAGTTGGGTCGACAAGTCGCATATCTAACGCACACATCTTTCCGTCATTGGTTATTTTCAGCATATTATCCTTGCTAGGGTCAACTCGTTTTTGATGAACTTCCTCTGCTCTTTCGCCACAATCAAAGATAAATAGTTTCTGTTCCTCTGACGGCTTAGTCAGGCATATCGTATACTTGCCGTTTTTCAGCTTTGGCACTGGTAACTTCAATGTTTCTGCTGTTTGGATATCTGCCACTCTGCGATAGATACTCATCAATTCAGGCAAATTTTTAAACGTTGAGCAACGTTTTTTGGCTCTCCACGAGTTACCTGTAGGAGATAACTCTATATTTGTTGTCACTTCTGCAAAATCGGCAACCCATGAATCGAAATGCTGTAGACCTTTTTCTCTGAGATAATCAGGCTCGAGATATTTTTTCATGACATACATTTCAGTAAGTGAGTTTGAGATAGGCGTACCAGTTGCAAATACAATGCCACGATCCAATCCATTCTGCTTTTCCTTAATGTACTGAATTTTCAGGAGCAAGTCCTCACTTCGTTTGGACTCAGTCGTTTGTATGCCTGCAATCCTTGACAGCTTTGTGTTTATGGAAAGATTTTTGAAATTATGTGCTTCATCAACAAAAAGTGCGTCAACGCCAAGGTTTTCAAAATAGATATTATCGTCCTGCTCAGTATCATATTCAAGATTTTTAAGTCTTGTTTCTAACTGCTTCTTCTTTTTCTGAGCGTCCTTAACAGACAGATTATCGTCATCATCAGAACTTTGGATAATGTCTATAAGCTCATCTATCTGCTGTTGATAGTATTCTTTTCGCTTTTCAGGCGAAATTGATATCTTTGCAAAAGTTGAATAGCCCATTATTACTGCGTCATAATCTCCTGTTGCTATTCGATTAACAAACGCTTTTCTCCTGCTTTTCTCAAAATCCTCTGATGTTGCAAGAAGAATATTTGCGTCAGGATAAAGCGTCAAGAACTCTTTTCCCCACTGTCCTATCAGATGATTAGGAACAATAAACAGCGGTTTATTTGCAGCACCTATTCTCCTCATTTCCATGGCAGCGGCTGTCATTTCAAATGTTTTTCCTGCACCGACAACGTGAGCAAGCAATGTGTTTCCACCATACAAAACTCGTGCAACTGCATTTTTCTGATGATCCGCAAGCTGTATTGAACTTGTCATTCCTGCAAAAAACAGATGTGAGCCGTCATACGTTCTTGCACGTTCTGTGTTATACTTTGCGTTGTAGATGTTTTCAAGGTCCTGCGTTCTATATGCGTCTGTCCATACCCATTCTTTGAATGTTTCCTTGATTTTCTCAGCCTTGTGATTAGCAGCTATGGTTTTCTCTACGTCTTTTTCTCTGACCTTATTTCCTTTATCATCATAGACCAAGTGACCCAGCTCATCACGCTTATCTCGCCATACTGTGCTATCTCTCAGGTTAAGAGAATTTTCAAGTATGTACATAGCATTTATATCCACTGTTCCATACTCCGTGCTTGTGGACGAGTGATAATTGCCATTGACCTTATTTGACAGTTTCCAATTTGCTGTTGCAGTGTTGTGTTCAACAACTGTACCAATGCCGAAAACCTCTTCTACAAATTGCTCTATATATTTTTCAGGTATCCATGATGAGCCTATCTGAGCTAGTATATCAACTGCTTTGATTTTTTCAGGCTGTACCTTTTCAAGTGCTTCAACGTTTACTTTCAGCTCAGGAAACCTTGATGATAGAAGTTTTGCTTTTCTAAGCTTTTCGACCACATTTCCCGACAAGTATTCGTCTGCCGTCAACCAACCATCAGTAGGCTTAATGTCAGCAGAAAAAAATTCGTCAGGGTCACGATACATAAGTATGCCGTTAAGTCTGTTAATGCACTCGTCTACTTTATATCCTGTTATTTTCGATATATGATTAAGGTCAATATATCCATATTCCGCAAGAGTAGCCTGAAAGCCGTCCTCAACTGTATCACAGTGAGTTATTTTTATTGACGGACGTATTGTTCTTTTCAATAAAATATCTGACTTTTCAAACTTTGGTGTTTCAATGCTCTTAAGGAAATCGAGATTATCGTCCCTCACATATCTGAGAGTGTTGTAAACCAGTTTATTGTTCGGGTCTGTTATCTTGCCGTATTTTACGGAGAAATAATTATACTTGCTTTCAAGACTTATTCTGATTTTCTCGTAGTCCTCATCCGATATGTCTGTGTTTTGAATGTTTACAGCATACCTCAAATCTTTGGCAAGGTCTATCGCAAGAGTGAGCATTCCCTTTTCTCTTTCTGTAAACGCCTTGCCGCTTTTCCTTTTTGCTTCTACAAGAACGCTTCCGTTTCTTTTATAGATATTATCATTAATTGAAACGTAAAATCCGTCAGGAATGTTTTCAGGTGCAGGCAATGCTTCTTCCTGTTTCTGCGTATCGTCTGCTTCAGCGGCTACTGGTCTGAGAGATAATTGTGTATAGCGCACATCTGTATTATTCACTAGATTTTCAACACACTCTGACAATGCGTCTTTCAGACTTTTATCTGAAAAAGGGTCAACTGTCATTTCAGGACCATAAGGACCTGACTTTATTTTTAGCTCTCCACATATCATTTCAGGGTGATTGATAAAATACTGATTTATACGCTGACCATCTTCATTATAGGCGGTATCGACCCATTCACTGAGTTTTGTCTGTGGAAATGACCTCTTCTTCAGAAAGATTATATCACTGACAACTGTTGTGCCTGCAGTAGCTTTAAAAGCCGTATTCGGCAACCTAATTGCACCGATAAACTCAGCTTTTTCGTCTATTTGCTTTCTGATTTTACTACTCTGCTTATCCATTGTTCCTTTTGACGTGATAAAAGCTATCACACCATTTGGACGGACCATTTCAAGCGTTTTTAGGAAGAAATAATCGTGTATCATAGCATGGTCACGATTATACTTCTTATCGACTACACTATAATCACCGAAAGGAACATTGCCGACTGCCACATCGAACGTGCCTGCTCTGAGCTTTGCGTTTTCATAGCCACACACCTGAACTTCTGACTCAGGGTAGAGCTGTTTTGCAATCCTGCCTGATATGCTGTCTATCTCCACCGCAGTAAAGAATGACCTATCTGCAATATTCTCAGGCGCACAGCCGATAAAGTTTCCAACGCCTGCGGCTGGCTCAAGTATTTTACCGCCACTAAAGCCAAGCTCTGACAACGCTGTATACATTGCGTTGATAACAACAGGCTGTGTGTAATGGGCATTAAGCACCGAGCCTATGGCATTTTGATATTCTTCTTCCGTAAGAAGATTTTTCAGTTGTTCATACTCCTGCGACCACGAGCTATTATTTTTATCAAACGCTTCAGGGATACCGCCCCAACCAACATACTCCGACAGCACTTGCTGTTCATCTTTGGTTATGTTGCGATTTTCTTCTTCAATCTTTTTTAGAAGCTGAATAGCTGTCACGTTTCTATTGAATTTCTGCTTTGGACCTCCAATGCCTAGCTGTTCGTCAGTGATAACAAAATTTTCAGATAAAGAGCCGCTATTGACCGAGCCTTCATCATCTATTTTAACAAAGTTGTTAGGCTTAGTTGCCAATGCTTCAGACTCAACTATCTCCTTTTCCCTCACCGCTTCAAACTCGGCAATGACCATTGACAAGTCCTCATCATGAGAAATAGGATACCAACCTGTATTATAGTCAAGGAGCGTAACTGTATTTTTCTCTTTGTCGATTTTTGAAATCGTGTAATGGCGTTCGCCATAATCTATTTCATCACCAACTGCAAAAGGTATCTCAACTTCCGTATCTTCCAATGTCGAATTTTCAAAGAAAGAGAGTTGTTCTGCATTATTTTCCTGCTGCATACCCTTGACAATATTGCGACTTTGGTGTATAATAATATTGAAGTCAAGATTGTTTGTTAATTCGGAGTATTGTTCTCCCCATCTCTCAAACATTGCTTGGCTTTTTTGTTTGTCACAAAAAAGGAGATTATCAGATTGAACTATTCTCCTAAAATACTCAGAAAAATTATTTCTCCCATACACACTTGTAATGAAATTAGAGCTGACATTTTCAACTTCATATCTACCCTCGCCATTTGGCTTTATGCTCGCAATTATCGGATTATCACTCTTGTCAACTTCTGATGTTACAACAATGATACTGTCTTTACGATTTGGAGAATCAATAATCATTACAGGGTGCGAGAGAAGTTCTGGTAATCTTTTTATCTGCTCAATTTCAAGACCATGCCGATGATTTTTTTCATCAGGCGGTAAAATTGCATTTTTCAAATGCTTTTGTGTATACAGCATAGGCAGCTGTTCACAGCCAACATCAAGCAAGATTTGTGGAGTGTCACATACTTTTAAGCTTGTATAGAATGGTAATACTCCGCCTAAAGCTTCATCAACCTGTTCTGCAAATGATTTTTCAGAGCCGTTATCATCAACAACCTTGATGTTATCAGGGTCATTATCAATCATTTCAATATGCTTTATAATGACATAATCATCATCCGTTTCAGCTCCGAGAAGAAGTGCTTTTGCCGTTGACTGTATAAAGCTTTCTTTGTTATATACAGCGTCATAGTCTTTGAAATATTCAAAAAACTGATTTTTTTGATTATCTGAAAAAGAGGAAATAAACTTGACAGCTACCCTATTTTCTAGGTCAACTTCAACTGCGTACTCACCGCTCTCTTTCTCAACAACATTAACAATGTTATCTCGTTTTTGCTCAATGATATACTCTCTCGATACACCATTTTCGGAAATAACGATCGTATTGTCCTCATCTTCTGTATTGTCAGCGGTAATACTTTCACTTATCTTAATATCATTTATTTTCGAAATGATTCCGTCAAGTATACCTGCAATATTGTTTCTATCAAAACGCTGATAATCTATATCGTGAGAGTCAAGCAGTGTATTTATCTCACCGTCTTTTTTGATACTTTCTTCAAGATTATGAATTCTGCCCTCTTGCTCAAATTTGACAGACAAGTCACGCTCAACAACAACATTATAGTTGTTATAATTCTCATATTGAGAAAAAACGCTCTCTATATACTCAGGTGCATTTTCTTTAAGATAGACTGTGTTAAGCAAAAGAGGCGAATCGGTGACTACCACATCTACATTGTCTAGCATTATATCCAGACGCCTTTTTTGTTCTGAAAGTATTTTGCTTTGATTTTTTAGAGTTCCATCAAGGTGTTCAAAGTCCTTGGCATATACAAGCTCTTTTGCAACTTCGGAAACATAATCAGCGTGATACCCCAGTTTCTTTAATTCGGCAACAAGTTGTAATGCAGTTGTTGATTTTCCTGCACCTGGACCACCATAAATATTAACAATAAGCGTGGTGCTTATAGGTTTAATATTGTCCTCACTCTCATTTTTGTCCATGGACAAAACATTCGCAAATGTTATCTCTTTTTCGTGTATGTTTATTGCTCTGACAGGTTTATACGCCTGAGTTGAAATATTATTGAACCAAGTATCTACAAAAGAATTGCAATTATCCTGTTCGTCACTGTCTGGTTCATACGTTTTATATATGCTCATGCCGTCCTGTTGATATGAAATTGCAGTAAGTGTTTTATTTTTACTATCAATATCAAACACTATTTCAGGGTCAACCATTAAATCGCCATTCTGCTCATAGTAATGTGCCATTGCTACAGAATTGCTACCGATTTTGTCTAAGGACAAAGTCATAAAGCCTAAGTCGCTTTCAAGCTTGAGATATTTATAGTCCGTCAGAAAATCAGGAAACAGCTCGACAAACTTTGAATACAGTCTTTGCTGTTTCATCGTGCTTGCGGAAATAATATTACCACGGTATTTTTCAGTTTCTTTTTCTTCTTTTTCAGATGTTGCCTCTATGGTGTTGCTTATGGCATACTCGTTATCCCTGATGAGCTGCTTAACATAGCCACAGGCAGTACGCCAGTTTACACAGTATAGTTCCGCTCCATTAGCGTCAGCAAAGACAACGCCCTTGGAAGTCGCAGACCATTTGACTACATCAGGCATTTCAGCAAGCTCGATAGGGTGTGAACCTTTATATACAGCATAGGTATACCGCATAAGCACCTTAGCTGACTTGTTGATGTTATAGAACTTGATAACTGCCTGCTTATTAACTTTTTTATAATCCGCCTGAAAAATCTGTTTAAGCACTGTTTCCTGTTGCTCAGCGGTAAGCGTCAGACGTTCAGCTTTTTCAGGAACTTCTACAAATTCATTGTAGTCAGGCTCAGGCTCAACCGTATCATCAGGCTCAACAACATATCTATCATCTTCTTTTTCAGATATATCATTTTCCGTTTCGATATCAGCTTTATCTGTCACTGTTGTTTCTTCAACTGTGACTTTCTGCTCAAACTCTGAAATATCATCATTGACAATTGGCTTACGCATAGCCTGTCTGCCCTGAGCTTCTTCCAGTGACACAGTTTTTACAAGCTGTTTTGCAGTTCGGCAAAAGACATTGACATAGACTGCCGCAACAGTACCTACAAGCTCCTGAGCATTTTCATTGATTACAGGGAAGTTTGAAAAATCGTACTTGTACTGTTCTTCAATGACGTTTAATCTTTCGCATACTGTATATGTAACTGTTTCTGCGATCAGCTCACATAATTCCGTTGAAAGCTGTCCTGTTGGTGACTTTGGGTGTGAATACACCGACTCGAAAACATAATCATAAATGTTATTATGAAAGGTTTTCTCACCACGATCTGCTCTTGTTTCACTACCATTCTTTTCGTACATCTTATCCAACATATCAAAGATATACTCATTATATGATACGTTGTATTTCCACGGCTTGATATCTTTTCCGTTAGTTTGAGATACATCAAACAAATGTTTCTTTATGCCGTTTTTGTCATAAATGGTCATTGACCTTGTACCACCATTGATACGAAGTCCAATATTGCTCCATACCTCAAATGGAGCTACAGCCGTAGCATTTCTGTTAATATTGTAAATCTGAAGCTGTTCATCATATGGATAGGCATATAGATTAGACGCAAACTTATGAAATTCGAGCCATTCCTGCAAATTAAATTTTTTCATCTTTTTATAATCCTCCGCAAACAATTCTCTAAAAAGAGTAGCATTTATATGGGTTGTTGCGCAAAAAAAAGAGCCGTATAGCTTTGTAACGGCTTTTTTTATATTATCTTCCTAGACCTCTGTTTTCACCTGTCATGTCAAGCACTTCGTCTTGTCCTCTGCTGTTATCGTATGAGTTCATTCTTTTCATATTTCTCGTATAATTCAGACCATTCACAACACTGTCACGAAGTTCATTGTAGGTTTCCGCCTTTACTGGGTGAAAGAACTCCACATACTCATAGCCTGACGTTTTTTTCTCATTTCTGACCTTACGTTTGGGCGAGTCAAAATATTCACCGCTTTTGCCATTTCTGACCTGAACATTTTCAAGCACAAAACTGTCAGAAAAAATCACAGAGCCAACACCCTCTATATCTTTAACGGAACTTTCAAATATTCTTGCCAAAGTGGGCTGAAACCTGTCATTACCGAACTCCACTGTTGTATACTTGCCATCATTTTTACTGAATGAGTCCATTATAGCCGAATTTAGCACCTTTCGGCTCTCTGCGGTGATAGGGTGAAAAACTTCCTTAAACTCCTTAACATATTCACCCTTATCATTGATAACATAATTTCCGTTCTGGTCCTTTGTACGAACCATCAGTGACGGCAGCGCAATAAAAATCTCATTACTGTCTTGCCTTTCCATTATCTTCACCGACTCAAGCACATAACTGTCATCAAACTTGACTGTAGCATAACCTCTCAACTGAGGGCTATTATCGTTAGTATAATGCGTTGTTCTAACTGAAATTTTCATTGTAATACAGACCTCCTATAGTCTTTTTCCTCTTTTTTGATAGTTTTCCTCCTGCTCCAACTGCCACTCATCACAATCAAAGTCAGAATATTCGTCCACCACTGCGACATTATTCAGTATACATAAACCTGAAACATAGTTTACACAATTTTCGCAACACTTGATATCAAGGTTTCCACAGCTAGTAAACTGACTTATTTTGCGTTCTATTTCAATCACACTTTACACTCCCCCTTTATAGCAATTTCTTTAGCACAGTTATAACATATATGCTTATTTTCTATTTCAAATGGTGCATTAACCTTGCCACAGAAATAGCAATTATGATCCTGTTCATCTCTGTCATTGATAACCAAGAATTCATCATCAAATAATTCTCCTACAAGTGTCTTGTTTTTATCATAGGATTTAAACATGGTATCCGTTAAATCCTGCGGAATAAACACCAAGTAACGATTACCACTCAATGAAACTGCTGACGCATAGCCTGTGTCTAACAGATGAATTTTTTGCGTTTGGTAGTTTTCAGACCATTCTTTCATTTTCATCATACACTGCCTGCACACTGGTTTGCCGTTACATAGTATTCTGCTATGTGTATGCTCTCCGCACACTGCACAAGTATCTGGATTACGCTCATATTTCAGATAGAGCTTATATCCGTCCGTATAAATCTCAACCTCTTTGCAAATTCTGTTAGTATCTATAATTCCTTTTCGTATTCCTGCAAACAGCATTTTTTCTTTATCCTTTTTTGCCATTCACACCGACCTCTCTTTCAAGAATATTTAAGAGCCGTTCCAAAAGCTCCTTATTCTTTCCTGTGTCTGTCATATCCATGATGTTGAGTGCATATCTTACGCCCTCAACAAAGCCCAAATCGTGTGCGTCATCAATGACATTCGCTTGCAGTTCACATTCTTCCTCTTGAAGCTGAATTAATCGCTCTTTCCGCTCTTTGTAGGTTTTCACCCAATGGGTTTGAGCATAATCTGTTTCATAATCATCTTGAAAGCTTATCATGATTTCTTCCAAGATATCAAACTTAGTTTTCTTTGGCGTTTCAGTATTCATGTTGTTTCTCCTTTCGCATATAAAAAGAGCGTATGAATTTCTTCACACGCTCGTGTTTGCAATTTTAAGTTGTGTGTCATTTATAACTTCGGTGAACTTATATGTTCCAACAGGAAGTCCTTTTATATTGATAACTCCACATTTATCAGCAGAAATATACGGGAACTCCACAACTTTTCCGTCAGAAGATATTTCCTTCAAGTTATACATCTGTGGTCTATCACTATTCCTTTTATGTAGTTTTGCAAGCTTTGAGAAGAAATGTTTTTTCATTGCTTTTACTCCCATTCTATAGTTTTTATTGAATACCCATATTTGCTTAGATACTCCAAACACGCCACATAAGGATTAAGAAAAATATCTTGTGGCAATGCTTTTTCATCAATAGTGATTTTATTTATTTCCTGTATCACATCGTTGAATATCGGTTTTAAAATTTTTTTATAGGAAACGATAGCTGCTGTCTTAAACCACAAAAATGTGTTTTCATTTATTAAAAGACCAATTTCTATGCTATTGCCATTTTTAGAATAACAGTTTCTTCGTATTCCGAATACTCTTTGATTACTTTGGGGTCTGTAAAAAATAATCAGGCTTTCTTCGTTTGTTTCGGCATACACGGCATGAAACCCATTCTGCTTGAAGTGTTT
>NZ_FR890777.1:25350-25917 GCF_000435935.1 Ruminococcus sp. CAG:57
AATTTACAAAATAGCTTTTCAGAAAGATTTAATTCCTTTGGCTTAAAAATTCTTATTGTTCTTATGGTATCATATGAACTGCAATTTCTTTCCCATGTTTCTAAATCATCAATAACAAGATCCGCCTGTTCCGCTGATACCGCAAAATCGTTTGGATACATAGTCAAAAGCATATCAGTAAGCTCGCTTGAGCTAAAGCCAATGCCTTCATCTTCATATTCTTCAAAGAAAATTCCCATAACATACGATAGTAAATATGGTAAGCTTACAATATCGTATGAGGTTTTGAGAACAGTTTTTGCTGTGTCACCATTTCTTGAAATGATAAACCTTAATTGTTTAGGATTTGACAAGAATCTCATCCTTTCTCTAGGAAAATGTTCTTTTGGAAAATCGACCGATAGTGCGTAACATCTTCTGTGATTTTTCTCCTGAAAAATGTTTCTTTATTCTGTCAATATCGGTGTACATATATCCATCACTTTCACAATAGCCGCCCTCATCGATAAGGTCATAGTATGTATAAGGCGTATCAGGATTAGTGTTGAGGTCAAGAGCTGTAATATG
>NZ_FR890777.1:25972-26196 GCF_000435935.1 Ruminococcus sp. CAG:57
CCATACATGGTTACAAGCTTGTCCACGATATCATCAACGGACGCTGCATTGTAAAAGTAGATAACGTATCCGACAAGAAGCAGCATATCTTCTCCCTTTATTTCATTACTGAAAATCAGAGTTCCTGTTTTGTTATCGTCTGCTATAAAGTATCTATACTCATTCATTTTTTGCTCCATAATCTTTTTCCTTTGTCACGACTATGACATTAGACATAGGGTCAA
>NZ_FR890777.1:26294-29390 GCF_000435935.1 Ruminococcus sp. CAG:57
TACCGTTGTAGCGATCTTGACGGCGTTTTCTGCAAGAACTATTGATCCTGATCTTCATCAAGCATTACCTCCACATATCTTCTTACATACTCCGAATTTCTGTTCGGATAGTCATCACTCTCCATCAAAAAGTGATAGCCGTCCTTTTTCAGCTGTTCGGAAAACTTCTCGACCTCATCGGGTAAACCCTGTATTCTTAGTTTTATCATTCTTATCAGCTCCTCATTCATGTGTTCTGTGGCTTTTTGTTCTTTTATCACTTTTATTTCCTTTTTATCACTTTTTCTTAGTTTAAACAAGCCGACAAAATTGTACAATTCAAATACAACGAATAAGATATCGAGTATCTTCATGATTTCACCTTGAAACGCTTTCCTTTTTTCTTAATAATTTCGATTGGTTTTCGCCAAATATATAGAGGATCACCAGTGTATATTGACCACAACAAAGACCAAGATCCTATTACAAGTACATAGCATATAATCAAAAAAAGAGTGTTCACATTACTCTACCTCCCCAGCGCCTGCCCCGTTGCAGGCGTTTTCTTCTATTTAAACCGCTTGCAATTTGTAAATAAATATGCTATACTCCAATTAATTCATACCCATTATCTTTCAAATATGTCATTCGTTTTAGAAATCTGAGTTGTGTGCATTTGTCGTTAGTCCAAACTCTAATTTAAGGAAAGATAATTCATCTGTGTTAAAGAATGATACCCATTCATTTTTTTCACATGATGGTTTTGACGGATATTTGTTATATTTCCAACAATCCGATAGATCTTGGTAGAAATCATCATCACAGTATTTCTTTGAAAGCCAAAAATCTGAACCAACAATAATGAAATCATCTGGAATTTTATAGACCGATTTTAAATCGTGTTTTTAGGCAAAGTTCCAAAATATAGATAGGTTCATATGCTGCCTTGTGTTTCCAACCCATAAAATATCATTTATATTGTGTCCGTATTTATTTAAGTGAATCAAAATATTTTTATATAATGTCATAATTACCTCTTGCTCGATTTGTCTATAACATTTGTACTTTATAAGTAGTTTTTCAAGATAGAACTGAGTACCTCATAAATAGTTCTTTTATCAGAAAACCAAAAATGTGCATATGCCATTTCAAGCCGTAATTGTACAAGAGGAGGATAATTTTCTAATGTAGAAATTGAAATACTCATAATATCAGCTATTTCAGGCAAAAGGGAAGCATAGCTTTCCTTAGAACCCCAATCATAGTCAGAAAGTAATTGTTCGATAAAATTGGCAGTATCAGTTTTTGCTTTATTAAGTATTTCTTTTACCTTTATCTTATCATTAAGAGAATAATATAACATAAGGTTTCTTTCATCATACTTAGCAGAAAATTGAATACCCGACAGGCTAAGACCATTTAAAATACTATTTGCGTGTGATGTTTTTATCATTAGAAACTGCCTATTTGGTATTTCTTTTGCCACCTTACAACCATAATTTAACCACATTCCTTTTGAGAAGTCTTCGATTTCTTTTATTTTCTCATTATTCATATCTCTACCTCCCCAGCCCCTGCCCAGTTGCAGGGGCTTTTTTCTATTTAAACTGCTTGTGCTTTTATAATTTGGATAAAATAACAGCAGCTGTTCATGCTCATTAGCCGCATGATATGTCAAGTAGCTCTTACTTTTATAGTGATTTTCCAATCTTTTAAATATGCTCATTTCTCAATTCTCCGAATGATTATTTCTTTTAAGGTGTATCTCCCTGTTAATGCAGCCCTTAAAAGTATCAATATTTGTGAAACAAAAAATACAACGTACAATAGTACTATAAATACATTGTATTTTTGAGGTATAGACCATTCGTTTGAAAAGAAAGAGCAAAGTATTGCAGCTATAGCAATACTTTCAGCAAGAATAGTCAACTCATCTATTAAAATGGACTTTACCGCATATAAAAATCTTTCCTTTTTGCTAGGATACCTGATTTTAAAAGTTACATCATGGAGTTCATTGTCATTATTCACCATTATCACCTCTCTTAGAATATCCTCTACAAATAATTTTCTCGTCATTTAATTTGGCTATAATGTTTCCCTCATATGTGTATTTTTTTGAGAATACATTTATCAATATAGCACACTGCATAAAGCAGAAAATTGCAAACAGAACTATCATAAAATCATTGTTATCACAGTGTTCTTGCGGTAAGATCCAGCCGTTTTCAAAACAAACACATACTAGAATAGCTGAAATGACACTCTTACCAAACAATCTAATTTCATCTTTTAAAACAGATGTTACTGTATAAATTACTCTTTCTTTTTTACTTGGATACTTGAAATTAAAATCGATATTCACATTATTCATTCCCGTCCTCCTCAGCGCCTGCCCCGTTGCAGGCGCTTTCTTCATTATAGATAAATTGATCCCCTTTTTACTGTCTTTTTTCAGACAGTATCAATTATCTTTCTTTTCTTTTTCGGCTGAACATCACGATAGCAAATCCTGCGAGTATGACAACTACACCGCCAAGAACTGTTCTGCCGTCAATGTCATTGTCGGAAGAACCAGTGTTTGGCGTGTCAGGAACTTTTTCATTGAACATATCTGCGTCCACTGTCTGAGCGTAAGTAACAGTTACCTGTTTGGAGTCAGCCACAAGATAACCGTATGGAACTGTGCTGCCGTCCTCTGTGATAGTGTATGTACCTATAGGTACGTTTTCAAACTTCGCTATGCCGTCCTTATCGGTAACAGCTTCAATGCGTATCTCTCTGCCTGTGTCAGACACACCCGAAAGAATAAAACGAATGCCCTCAATGTTTGTCATTCCGTCAGTTTTCTTGTGGACTTGAACTATACCTGTCTGCTCAGCGTTCAGAATTGTTTCATCAATAGTTTGTGCATACTCGACCTTGACTTCTTTTTCATCAGCTACGAGATAGCCATACGGAACTGTTTCCTTATCCTCGATAACTTTGTATGTACCTATCGGTACGTTCTCGAACTTTGCTATGCCGTTCTCATCAGTTACCGCAGGGATATCAATTTCACGTCCTGTGTCTGATGTGCCCTTCAGATAGAAGGTTATACCTGAAATATTCAGATCA
>NZ_FR890778.1:0-223 GCF_000435935.1 Ruminococcus sp. CAG:57
ATTAGATGCCCAAAAACAGAGTAATACCGTTCGGCTACTGCATGAAAAACGGCGAAATAACGACCGAACCAAAAGAAGTTTATGCAGTTGCAGAGATTTTCAGAGAATATCTGAATGGCAGCAGTTTACTTCAAATTGCAAAGCTTATGGAGTCCGAGAACATTCGATATACCGAGGATTCTGACCATTGGAACAAGAACATGGTCAAGCGGATAATCGAAAA
>NZ_FR890778.1:321-517 GCF_000435935.1 Ruminococcus sp. CAG:57
GCAAATGAAAAGCGGATAAGAAAGGCTAATACGCTTAATCTGGTATGCGATGATTTACAGGAAATCAGAAAGGTTACATACTGCCTTGAATGCGGAGAAAAGCTTTTCAGAAAAACCAACGGCAAGGGACGTGAATATTGGAACTGCGGAAATCCCGATTGCTTTAAATATGAATATCGACTGACCGACCAAATGA
>NZ_FR890778.1:734-842 GCF_000435935.1 Ruminococcus sp. CAG:57
GATGAAATATGATTGCTGTACTTACAATGACAGTCCGCAGAAAACAGCGGAAATCAAGGCTCTGCTTGAAAATCACGAACAATTAAATACGCTCGATATAGGCTTATT
>NZ_FR890779.1:0-999 GCF_000435935.1 Ruminococcus sp. CAG:57
TTCAGGTGTGATATACTATAGTTATAGAAGCAAGGAGGTGCTTTTTATGTTTATGAATGTTGCCTATTTAAACAACTCTACATCTACTGTAGTGGATAATACGAAACCTTTAATTGTAACAAGCTGCGGAAATTATCGTGTGAAAAATCGTTCTGAAGTAGTAACACATCGTCCGAAGGGAAGAAAAGATTATCAGCTTTTATATATTGCCTCCGGAAAAGGACATTTTTTCATTCACGGAGAAGAAAAAACGGTTTCAGCCGGAAATATTATTATATATTTGCCGGATCAACCACAGGAATATGTTTATTATCGTGCAGATCAAACCGATGTTTATTGGGTGCATTTTACCGGAAATGAAGTAGAAGAAATTTTAAAGTATTACAATATCAACCTGAAAAATAATATTCTCTATATTGGAACATCTCCCGATTATCAGTGGTTATTTGGTCAGATGATTCAGGAATTGCAGCTTTGCAGACCACGGTATGATGAATTGATCTCTTTGCAGCTGCGAAATATTTTTGTTTTGATAAGCCGTGCAATCATGAGTGCAAAGAAATTCAGCAGCACCAGTGAAAAAGAAGTTGCTTTTGCGATGCACTATTTTCGTAAGAATTACAACACAGAAATCAGCATTGAGGAGTACTCCGAATCCAGAGGGCTTAGCAACTGTTGGTTTATTCAGTGCTTTAAAGAAATCACAGGTTCCAGTCCGCTGCAATATATCTTAAAGCTGCGAATCTCCAACGCACAAAATTTGTTAGAAAATACGGACTACACCATTACTGAAATTGCAAATATGGTTGGATACACCAATTCGCTTTATTTCAGCAGACTGTTTCATAAATACATTGGTATGTCACCAAAAGAATATCGAAAAGTAAAACTCAAAGAAAATCTCAGGGAATAAAAAACAAAACTCGTTTGGCTAAAACTAAACCAAACGAGTTTTGTTGATTTTTGATAAGAAATAAGGAATGGCTACATTACCAAACA
>NZ_FR890779.1:1050-1232 GCF_000435935.1 Ruminococcus sp. CAG:57
AATCTCCTCAGCCTGCAGCTCGAAGAGATTTTCAAGCAGCCAAACCTTAGCCGTATCAGCATTTTTCATCGCAAGTGCATATTCAGGATCAGTAGCACGCATTTTGTTCCAGATCTTCCATAATCAGCAGAGAAGATTTTGAAAAGGTACAGGAAAATCAGAATTAACTTCTTTGTTTTCCT
>NZ_FR890779.1:1284-3542 GCF_000435935.1 Ruminococcus sp. CAG:57
GTATTTAGTGATAGTATCGATTAATTCCTCCATGTTAATCGGCTTGGAAATATGGTCATTCATGCCTGAATCCAGGGATTCCTGAATATCATCTATAAAAGCATTTGCAGACAAAGCTATAATTGGAATCGTAACTGCATCGGACCGCTCTATACCCAAGGCTCGAATGGCTTTTGCTGCTTGGTGTCCATCCATGTTTGGCATCATAATATCCATCAAAATAAGATCGTATGTGCCTCGTGGATGATTTTTAAACAAATCCACAACTTCTTTTCCGTCTGATGCGCGTGTTACGGTCACACCAGCATCTTCCAGCATCATCGTAGCAAGTTCAGCATTTAGATCATTATCCTCAGCCATAAGAACATGAATACCCGTCAAATCTCTATGTAGATGTTGTTTTTGTTCTGATTGAATAACCTGTTCTGACAACTCCAGTGGGATCTCCACTGTGAATGTAGAACCTACACCTTTTTTGCTCTCAACAGCGATCGAACCGCCCATCATATCCACATATTTTTTTGTGATGGCCATACCAAGACCGGTTCCCTTATATTGGGTTCTGGCATTAGCATCATCTTCTTGTGAAAACGGATCGAATAATTTTTTCTGGAACTCTTCGCTCATGCCAATACCGTTATCACGAACAACATAACGAGTTATGATATGTTTCTCATCCGCTCCTGGGTAACTGCTGATATCCAAAGTGATCTTTCCGCCGTCATTTGTGAATTTCACAGCATTGCCAAGAAGATTCACCAAAACTTCTCGGATACGCGCAACATCCGCAAGGACATATGGGTTCTTTGGGATTTCTCGATGTACTTCAAACTTAAGATCTCGATTATAAAGAAGTCCATTCATAATCGCCTGGACGTTATCTGTCAATTGAGTAATGTCCACCGGCTCGGGCGAAATAGTAACTTTTCCACTTTCAATGCGAGTAAAATCCAGAACGTCATTCAACAAAGAGAGAAGATGATTCGAACTTTTTTGAACTTTCTCCAAGCTATCATGAATATCTGAAACCGTGTTCTGGTGAAGCGCAATGTTTGTAAATCCAATAATGGCATTCATCGGCGTTCTGATGTCATGGCTAATACTAAGCAAAAACGCAGATTTTGCTTTGTTGGCAGCATCTGCTTCCTCAGCGGCGGTCATTAATAATTGTTTTTGTTTTTGCTCTTCTGCCTTGCTTTTCTGGTAAACATAATAGGTATATAGACAAATCAAAAGCAATACAGCCCCTGCGACTAAACCGCAGATGATGGAAATATGATTCGTCTCTTCAACCATTCCATAAGCTGATTGCATATCCATTTCAATGCAAAATGCGCCAATGATTTCTCCTGTCCCATCATGATTTGCTCTTACAGGATAGCAAGCCGTAAAAATCGGGCCCCATGTTGTATCAATGATATCCTGAGAGTACACATTTTCCCCAGAAATAGCCCTATCAATATACGGGACCATTTCTTCCTCAATATAATCTCCAGGGTGTCTTACATCATCCGCATCCGAATCCAAACCGTCTACCACATAAACGAGTTTTCCTTCTTCATTTTTTGTAGCGGTATAAATATATCGAGTAGAATTCAGTGTTCTGATTTCATTAAAATATGAAGAAATATCCTTATATAATTGCTTCTTTTCATCAGATTGATCTTTGATTTGATCAAAATCTTCTTTGCCGATTCTTCCATTCACAAGTTTGTGTACTGCATCTGCACTCGCTGTGTCACGTATGATTTCTGTTTCAAGGGCGGTCTTAGTGTAAGAACTTTGCAGAATAAATGTGTACAACGCTATTACAAAAATCGTCAAAAGCCCCGCAATCACAAAGATACTGCCTGTATTCTTCAGCCTAAGGAGTTTTTTTAAATTAATTCCTTCTTTTGTTTTCTTCATGCTGCTCATTCACATCCTTTAAATCCCAATTTATCGTTCATCCCTAACCTCTATAATTTCACCTACAAAAACAATATGTGGTTGCCAGCCTCCATTGAAATCGGGATATACTTTTGGCAAAAAATGTTAATTTTGCCTCTTTATAGGTTACTCCCTGACCGATTTCAATAGGAGTCAGTCTTGCAGGATTGGTTGTCACCCTTTTTCATTTTCCAAAAATCATCCCAAAATGCCTGACATCTAATCCACTGTCTCAAATTGTGACATCTAATCCGAGGTTACAAGCTGACACATATTTTCGCAGTAGACTGGTTCTTATTTACCTTTCCTTGACATCAACACTACCATCT
>NZ_FR890780.1:0-14664 GCF_000435935.1 Ruminococcus sp. CAG:57
GAAAATACGTTTAGTGTGAAGATGATATTTCACTTTTATCACAGTGTGGTAAAGGCGGAGCTTAAAAGGAGAGGCTTTCCTAAAGAGGTGGCTAAGAAGATAGAGGAAGAACATGGGAAGATAGTTGCGAGGGCTAAGAATATTGGTAAGTCAAAGCTTTTGAGTTCGTACATTATGGCGAGCTATTACATTGCCATGAACAGGAGCACCGGGAAGTCTGCGCAGGAGAATTTTGAGATATTCCGTGACGGGCTTTGCGCTTCAAAGCTTTTTCACAAGGTAATGGGTGATGTGGACAGTTATCTTGACCCTAAGAAGATGCCGGGGCGTTTGAAATGGTCGGAGGACAGTCACAAGAGGTTATATGAAAACGACTGGGTGGTGGACATACTGCCGGGCAATGGTGAATATGACCTTGGGTATGATTATCACGAATGTGGGGCGTGCAAGCTTTGCAAGGACGAGGGGTGTCCTGAGCTGGCGGCTTACATATGCAGAATGGATTTTGTGCTGGCGGACATGATGAACATGAAACTCGTTAGGACGGGAACTATTGCTGAGGGTGCACCATACTGCGATTTTAGGTACAGCAGGAAGAAGTGACAGGCTCATAGGGGCTGAGAGTTATTTAAGAGAAGGTAAAAAAGAATGAAAGAGTTGGAGTATCCATTTGACAATGGGTTTATAATGAAAAAGAAAAGGTCGCTGAAAAGGCAGCTTTTGGGCGACGGAGCGGTGCGGCTGAAAAAGAGGGTGGCTGTGCTGGGCGGCTCGACTACGGACGATATCGTGTCGGTATTGGAGCTGTTTTTGCTTGACATGGGCTTTGAATGTGAGTTCTATCGATCGGAATACGGACAGTTCTGGCAGGACGCTGTGTTCTCAAACGAGGAGCTTGACCGCTTTAAACCTGATATCGTTTATATACACACGAGCCTTAGAAACCTCAGCTTTTCACCTACCCCCAGGTCGGGTGAAGAGGAGATAGAGCAGGGGTTGAACGCTGAGCTTGACAGGCTTTCTCAGGCTTGGGACGGAGTGAAAGAGCATTTCGGCTGTCCTGTGATACAGAACAATTTTGAGCTTCCGTTTTTCCGCCTTATGGGAAACATGGACGCTTCCGACAGGCGTGGAAAGGTGAACTTCGTCACAAGGCTCAATTCGGCTTTGTATGACAGGATAGCCCAGAGACCGGAGGTTTATCTCAATGATATAAACTGGCTGTCAGCGGCATATGGGCTTGAAAAGTGGAGCGAGCCGAAGTATTGGTATCTCTACAAATATGCTCTCAATATCGAGGCTATACCTGAGCTGGCTTTTCAGGTGGCGAATATTATAAAGGCTATCTTTGGCAAGAACAAAAAGGCGCTGGCTCTTGACCTTGACAACACTCTTTGGGGCGGCATCGTTGGTGACGACGGTGTGGAAAATCTCGAGATAGGCAAGGAAACGGCTGAGGCAATGGCTTATTTTGAGTTTCAGCAGTATGTTAAGGCGCACAAGGACTTGGGCGTGCTTTTGACGGTATGCTCCAAAAACGAGGAAGAGAACGCTTTGGCTGGGCTTTCCCACCCTGAGGGCGTGCTAAGGCCTGATGATTTTGTGGCGATAAAAGCCAACTGGCTGCCAAAGGACAAAAATATCGTTGACACAGCGGAGGAGCTTAACATTCTTTCTGAGGCGTTTGTTTTTGTGGACGATAACCCTGCGGAGAGGGAGATAGTCAGGGGACAGCTTGGGGGAACGGCTGTGCCTGAGATAGGGGAGGTCACGGACTACATAAGAGTGCTTGACCGTTCGGGATATTTTGAAACTGTTACGCTGTCGGAGGACGACCTCAAACGCAATGATATGTACAGGGCGAACGCTCAGCGTGCAAAGGCGCAGAGCAGGTTTGCGGATTATCATGATTATCTTTTGAGTCTTGAAATGACGGCAGAGATAGGGGATTTTTCACCTTTGTATCTGCAAAGGATAACTCAGCTCACCAACAAGAGCAATCAGTTCAATCTCACTACAAAGAGATACACTGCGGAGCAAATGGAGGCGGTCTATAACTCTGATGAATACATAAGGCTGTATGGAAAGCTTTATGACAAATTCGGTGACAACGGCGTTGTGGCGGTGACTATCGGAAAGACAGACAGCGAGGACAAGGGCAGGCTTGATATCGAGCTTTGGCTGATGTCATGCCGTGTGCTGAAAAGGGATATGGAGCTTGCTATGCTGGATAGTCTGGTGGCACAGGCGAAAAAGCGTGGCATAAGAGAGATATACGGGCATTATTACCCTACGGCGAAAAATAAAATGGTGGCAGGGCTTTATGAAAGCTTCGGCTTTGAGAAGATATCTCAGGACGAAGAGGGCAACACGGCTTGGCGGCTTTTAGTTGAGGGGTATGAGGATAAAAATACTGTTATAAAGGTGAAGGAGGAGCATTATGCTTAGCAAGGACGAGATAATTGAAAGACTTGATGATGTTTTCAGAGATGTTTTTGATGATGATACTTTGGAGGTGGACGAGAACACCACGGCTGATGATATCGAGGATTGGGACTCTATCGAGCATATCACTCTTATCGGTGCGGTGGAGGACGAGTTCAAGATGAGGTTCAAAATGGGCGAAGTTTCGGGTATGAAAGATGTGGGCGAGATGATCGGCATTATTGAGCAGAGAGGCAAGTAACAGGCTGTTTGCGAAATATGCGTGAGAACGCTGTTCTTTTTCTGAATTTTGTGATTTCCAGCGGCGGTATGGCTGAAAGGCTGTACTGCCGTAAACTTTTAATGTAAATTCATAGGTTATACTTGAAATATCTGCGAAAATGGTTTATACTATTGGTAATAAAACTATTTTACGGAGGATATTATGGAAGATAATTTTACCCTCTGTCAGGGCGTATCTGTGGGCGGAGCGGAAAAACTGCGGTCTTGCTGCCACATTCAGGGGGATAATATAAGGGGTGTGCTGAGTTGTGACATCATGGCGAAGGTCGCCTGCGGTGTGATAGAGAAGCTCGCTGAACCTATATTCTTCTTTCTGGAGCTTCCTGACAGCGAGAGAGATGGATACAAGACCTATTATCTTGATAACTGCACGAAAGAGGTCGCCCTTGCTATAATGAAGCGTTACGGCACTGTGCTTGTAAATGACGGAGTATCGAGATTTGGATTTGGCTCGCACAAGAATGACGAGGAGATATATTTCACAGACTATCAGGAATTTCAGATATACTCACGCAATCCAAAGAAGCTTGAGAAGCTTTTTGATAGGCTTGGGATAGACGTTGTGGGTGAAGATGAAGTTGTAACACTGTGGGACTTGATAAACGAGGACAACGCCGGTTGTATCTCATGCGTTGAGGCGGACGGCGAAACGGTTTTTGACATACCTGAAAATCTAAAGTCTGAGGGTATGTACGAAGCTGAATGAAAATACAGGAGGAATGTACATGAACATCTGGCACGATATTTCACCAAAGGTGATAACAAAGGAAAAATTCACGGCGGTAATAGAGATACCAAAAGGCTCAAAGGTAAAATACGAGCTTGACAAGACCACGGGCCTTCTGAGAATGGACAGGATACTTTACACATCGACCCACTATCCTGCAAACTATGGTTTTATCCCTAGGACGTATGCAGAGGACGGCGACCCGTTGGATGTACTTGTGCTTTGCTCGGAAACGCTTGCGCCTTTGTCTTTGGTTGACTGTTATCCTATAGGCGTTATCTCCATGCTTGACAATGGTGCGGCTGACGAGAAGATAATCTGCATTCCACTCAATGATCCTACATACAACATATATAAGGACATTTCAGAACTGCCTAAGCACATTTTTGATGAGATGTGTCATTTCTTCTCGGTATACAAGGCACTTGAACACAAGGACACTGTGGTCGATGATGTTAAGGATCGTGAACACGCTATTGAGATCGTGGCGCAGTGTATCGACAGATACATTGAGAATTTTTGCAAGTAAATAACTGAGGCTTGGCGGACGCACCCCGGTGCGTCCGCTTTTTTACTGCATATTGTATTTCTACCCTTGCAGTTGCCTTTTTTGCCACTTTATTTTGCGGTTTTGTGCAATTTTACTATTATTTTTGGCTGTTTTAACGTTAAAAACCCTCTCTCATGCTCCATTCCTCTTCAAACTTTATTTTCTTTATCTAAGCAATGAAAATTTACAAAATCGGATAGTGTAATAATTAAATTAGAAAACAAATTTCTCTGTTACCGAATTTTAACCTTTTTGTGACACTATATTCTACCGTTCATCACCCTTCTTGCTTTTTCTGTCACAGCGTCAGAAATAATTGTGCTTTTTTTCGCAAAACCTATTGACGTATACTATATGTTGTGTTACAATAACTTTATAAGGTCAATACGATGTGAATGTATGGGAGTTTCGCGGAAATATCTGCTATCTTTATACAGGCGCAAATGTTTAAAGTACCACAAGATATTGTATGACGTAAAATTAATTAAAAGTTTACAAATTACAAGATGGTGACAAATTAAAAGGCGAAAGTTACAAAATCCCCCTAAAATCTCTCTTAAATTGACCAAGTGTCCAAGAAAAATCCCTTGCAAAAATTCACTTTGGGAAATATTACTGTTGCAATTTTCTATAATATAGTGTATAATTATTGTACGGTGGTTAAAAGTGCAAAAAAGTGGTGATGAGTGCTTCAAATGTGGCATTTCATTGCTTAACTCGGTCAAGGGAGGTGAACGGCTTGCTGGCGTGCTTGCTTAAAGGAACTTACAATCAGACTATGGACGCTAAGGGAAGAATGACTTTTCCTACTAAGCTCAGAGAGCTTATCGGCGAGCGGTTCATTGTAACTAAAGGTATAGACGGCTGTCTGTTCGTTTATTCCCTTGAGGATTTCGAGAAAAGAGCCGAAAAGATCAGAAGTCTGCCTATGGCTAAGGCGAGAGCTTTACAGCGAAGCTTTATGGCGTGGGCGTGCGAGGTCGAGCCTGACAAGCAGGGCAGGATACTTGTTCCGCAGTCACTGAGAGAGGTGGCAGGGCTTGAAAAGGAGATCGTTGTGGCCGGAGTATCTGACAGATGTGAGATATGGGATAAAAAGCGCTGGGACGATTTCAACAGCAGCATTGATGATAACGAGCTTATGGAAGCTCTGGAGGGGCTTGATTTTTAATGGAATTTAACCACATTCCCGTACTGCTTGATGAGTGCTTGGAGGGTTTGAACATTCGACCTGACGGCATTTACTGCGACGGCACTGCCGGAGGAGCAGGACATTCGAGAGAGATCGCTAAAAGGCTTGACGGCGAAAAGGGCGGCAGGCTTGTGGCTATAGACAGAGATCCCGAGGCGGTGAAAACTGCGACTGAACGGTTGGCAGGCTATCCTGCGACTGTTGTGAGAGGGAATTACTCTGAGATAGACGAGATATTTGAAAGGCTCGGCATAAGCGGTGCTGACGGCATTCTTATGGATCTGGGCGTTTCCTCTTATCAGCTTGACAATGCGGAGAGAGGTTTTTCCTATCACAATGACGCGCCTCTTGACATGAGAATGTCAGGGGAGGGGCTTTCCGCCAAGGACGTTGTGAACGGATATGATTATCAGAGCCTTGCGAGGATAATTTTCGAGTACGGCGAAGAAAAGTTTTCAAGAAGCATTGCTTCTAAGATAGTAAAATACAGAGAACAAAAACCGATAGAGACAACTATGGAGCTTGCCGAGATAATAAAAAGCGCAGTTCCGCAGAAGGCAAGGCGTGAGAAAAACCCTTGCAAAAAGACTTTTCAGGCTATCAGGATAGAGGTAAATAAGGAGCTTGAACATTTGAATATCGCTCTTGACAAGGCATTCGATTGTCTTAACGTGGGCGGCAGGCTTTGCATAATCACTTTCCACTCGTTGGAGGACAGATTGGTAAAGCAGAGATTTCAGAGCTTCTGCAAGGGCTGTATATGTCCGCCTGATTTTCCTCAGTGCATATGCGGAAGAACGCCTAGGGGAAAGCTTGTGAACAGAAAACCTATAGAGGCTGATGAAAAGGAGCTTGCGGAGAATAACAGAAGCCGCAGCGCTAAGCTCAGGGTGATCGAGAAGATCAAGGACTGAGTGAAATTTGTGTGAAATTGGGAATGTGTAAATAACGGGCTTGCCCGTGGATCGTGAGAGGTGTTTTACCGCAATGGCAAAGGTACATAACTTGGCATTTGATTACAGTGCCTATGACAACGCTCAGGAGGCGGAGGCTCAGAGAGCCATAAAATATAAGAAAAACCCTGCACTAAAGCAGAAAACCATATCGGTAGTAGCTGTGATAGGCATTTGTCTGCTGGTGGCTGTTGTTCTTGGAACGATGATATACGGCAGAGTCGAAATATCAAGCCTATGTTCGGAGCAGACCAGACAGGAGGAACAGCTTGCTCAGCTTCAGGGAGAGAATGTAAGTTTACAGTCAGAGCTTGCTCAGAAGACCAATATGTCAAAGGTCGAGGAGTATGCTGAGAATGAGCTGGGACTTAAAAAGCTGGATAAATCTCAGATAGAGTATGTTACTGTGGAGTCAGACTCGGTGGCAAAGGTGGTAAAGGCCGAGGACGACAATGTGTTCGTTAAGATAAAACACTGGTTCAGCTCTGTTCTGGAATATATCGGGGCTTAGTGAATAAAATAATTATGGGGAAAGTTAGGGACAAGATATTTGTGCTTAGCTTTCTTGTTCTATTAATTTGTATGTGTGAAAATACGATATTTGCCGTATCATGCTAATTTATTGAAGATTTTGTATGTGCGGTGATGTCCTGAGAGGAGATATTTATGACCGACAGACCAAGTGCCAGAATGAAACAACGTCTGAATATTTGGCTGAGCCTGCCTGTGGCGGCGATACTTATATATACGGTTGCGACCATCTTTTCGGTGTCTATAAAGGACGGCAAGAAGTGGCAGTCCCTTGCAAACGCTCAGCAGCTTAAAAGCACGGCTGTTTCAGCGTCAAGAGGCACTATTTATGATTCAAACGGAACGGTGCTTTCTCAGAGCGCAACGGTCTATACTGTTTATGCAGACCCTCTTATGCTCAAAGAAAAGCTTGATGACAACGACAAGAAGATAGAGGAGCTTAAAGGATATATAGCCAAAGAGGACGACGCGTCCAAGAAGGCTACATATCAGCAAAGACTTGACGCAACGAAATCAGGGGACGAATGTCTTGACGAGCTTGTGGAGTTTTTGGCACTCAATCTTGAAATAGACACTAACACTGTGAGAGAAAAACTCACTAAGACGGATACTCAGTATATCGTGCTGAAAAAAGAGGTGGAAAAGACCGTTTCCACGGCTATCGAGGATAAGCTCACGGAGCTTGGCATTGACGGCGTAAGGTGCGACCCTACCACAAGGCGACTTTATCCACAGAATACTCTTGCTTCTGTTGTGCTTGGTCACACGGACTATGAGGGCAACGGCATATATGGTCTTGAAGCTTACTATGACGATTATCTCAGCGGCATTGACGGCAGGATAATCACTGCAAAGGCAAGCGACGGAACTGAGATACCATACAGATACAAGCAGAGCTATGACGCTCAGGACGGCGACGATCTTAATCTGAATATCGACGCCAACATTCAGTATATCCTTGAAAAAGAGCTTGCAAAGGCAGTTAAGGAAAATCAGCCTACTGACAGAGCCTGCGGTATCATAATGAATCCTAAGACAGGTCAGATATATGCAATGGCGACTTCTGATCCTTATGACCCTAACGAGCCTGCGGCTATCTCCGATGAAAAGACGGCGGCGGAGCTTGCGGGGCTTGATGAAGATTCAAACGATTACAAGCAGAAACAGCTGGACGCATGGTCGCTTCAGTGGAAGAACAAGGCGGTTTCGGAAACATACAATCCGGGTTCTGTATTCAAGGTCATAACAGGTGCTTCGGCTCTGGAAGAAAAGGCTATCACTCTTAATGATACTTTTGGCTGCGGCACTCAGATACAGGTGGAGGACACGACTTTCCACTGCTGGTCAACTACCGACCACGGTTCGCAGGACTTTGCTCAGGCAATGCTAAACTCATGTAACCCCGTATTCATTCAGATAGGCATGAAGCTTGGTTCTGAAAAGTTCTGTCAGTATTACAATGCGTTCGGTTTCAACGAGCTGACAGGTATCGACCTGCCTGCGGAATCAAATTCTATCAGTATGCCGCTTAGCAACATGGGTCCTGTTCAGCTTGCTTCATCTTCATTCGGTCAGACAAATAAGGTAACGCCGATACAGATGATAACAGCTTACTCGGCGGCTATAAACGGCGGTTATCTTGTTACACCGCAGGTGGTGAACAGCATAACTGACGAGAACGGCAACATTGTAAAGAAAATGGACACTGTTGTAAGACGTCAGGTCATTTCTGAGGACACCTCCGCTTCTATGAGAGAGATACTCGAGGGCGTTGTTGAAGGTCAGCCCGGCTCTAACTGCTATATAAAGGGATACAGGATAGGCGGTAAGTCGGGTACTTCACAGAAAATGGACGAGGACTCAACAGGTCAGACTTATGTTTCTTCATACTGTGCATTCGCTCCTGCTGACGATCCTGAGATAGTAATGCTCGTAATGGTAGACCACCCGACGGGCGAGAAATTCTACGGAAGCCAGGTGGCAGCACCTATATGCGTGAACGTGCTTTCAGACGTTCTGCCTTATGTGGGAATTTTCCCTGAGTATGACGAGAGCGAGCTTGCAGACTTGCAGGTTTCAGTACCTAGCGTTCAGTATTATACTGTTGAGGAAGCCAAAAAGACACTTGAAGATCTTGGACTTGAGGTCAAGGTCAAGGGCGAGGGCGACACTGTTGTTAAGCAGACGCCTGTTGCCGCAAAGATAGAGCATGGCGGATCGGTTGTGCTTTACACAGAAGCAAACGCCAAGGAAGAAACTGTTACGGTGCCTGAACTTAAAGGACTTACAAAGGAGCAGGCAAGGGCTACGCTTGATATGTATGGTCTTAATTTGACGGCAGAAGGCTCAGGCTATGAGGAGGAGGGTGCAGTTGCACAGTCCGATCAGAGCGTGGGAGCAGGACAGAGCGTTCCAATGGGAACAGCTGTGTCGGTAACATTTGCAGTGACCTCGGTAGGCTCACAGTAAGAAACCATGATAAGGAATGATAATTATGAAACTATATGATATCATAAAGGACGTTGCGAAAACTTCTCTGCCTGATATGGAGATAAGCGACGTCACGAGCGACACAAGAAAGGCTGTCAAGGCAGGCTCGATGTTCGTGTGCATAAAAGGAAAGACCTTTGACGGACATGACGCTGCTAAGGACATGATAGAAAAGGGCTGTACAGTTGTAGTCTGCGAAAGAGATCTGGGGCTTGACTGTCAGATAATCGTGGAGAACACAAGAGAGGCTTTCCCTCTGCTGTGTGCGGCATTTTTCGGTCACCCTGAAAAGGAGCTTACGCTTATCGGTGTAACAGGCACTAACGGAAAGACAACTATCACAACTGTTATAAAGAAGGTGCTTTCTTCATTCGGCTGTAAGGTTGGTCTTATCGGCACTTGTCAGAACGAGATAGGCGACGACGTTTATCCTACTGCAAGAACGACTCCTGAGCCTTATGACCTTTATGAGCTTTTCAGAAAAATGGCTGATGAGAAGTGTGACTATGTTGTTATGGAAGCTTCCTCGCAGGGCTTGGAACAGAAAAGACTTTCAGGCTGTCATTATAAGGTAGGCGTTTTCACTAACCTGACGCAGGATCATCTTGACGTTCACGGCACGATGGGAAATTACTATCAGGCTAAGAAGATACTTTTCACTATATCTGACAACGCTATCATCAATATAGACGATGAATACGGCAGAAGGTATCTCAAAGAGATAAGCTGTCCTGCGAAAACTTATTCATGCTGTACAAAGGCTGATTTCAGAGCAGAGGATATCCTGCTTTCAGCAAGCGGTGTGAAGTATGTTTTCACTGACGGAAAGATAAAGCACAATGTTTCGTTCAATATGCCCGGACTTTTCAACGTTTCAAACTCACTGGCTGTTATCGCCTGCTGTGAGACCCTTGGATTTGACGTTGACAAGACTATCAGAGCTTTGGGTACTATGCAGGGCGTAAGAGGAAGAGCGGAGATAGTTCCGACGGGCAGAGATTTCACTGTTATATGCGACTATGCTCACACCCCTGACGCACTTGTGAACGTGCTTTCGGCTATAAAGAACAGTGCAAGCGGAAAGGTAAAATGCCTTTTCGGCTGTGGCGGAAACAGAGACTCTTCAAAGAGAAGCCTTATGGCTGCGGCTGCGGCTGACAATGCTGATTTTCTTATCGTTACTTCCGACAACCCGAGAAATGAGGATCCGCAGGATATCATAAACGATGTTCTGGTTGGTCTGGAGGGCAAGACGACTCCTTACATAACTATCGTTGACAGGCGTGAGGCTATCCACTGGGCTATACATCATGCGGAAAAGGACGATATCATCGTGCTTGCCGGCAAGGGTCATGAGGATTATCAGATACTTGCAGGTGGTGTGAAGATACATTTTGATGAGAGAGAAGTCGTTGCGGACGCTCTTAAAGAGCTTGAAGCTGAGGGCAGATAAGAGAAAAATGTAGGGGTGAACAGTGTTCGCCCGTGATATGCAAAGCGGCTGTGGGCGGTTTTGCGATAAAGATATATTTATAAGATAAGGGAAAGGAGATACTGCCGAGAAATTGGCGGATAAGAATTAAAATGGAAAAATTAAGCTTACAGGAGATAATATCGGCGGTTCACGGAAGCTACGGCTATCCTGCTGACGTTGAAATTTCCGATATCTCCACCGATACGAGAACAATAAAGCCAGGCTCGCTTTTTATTGCACTAAAGGGTGAGAATTTTGACGGACACAACTTTGCCGCAAAGGCTATGGAGCTTGGTGCGGAGGCTGTTGTCACGGAAAGACCTGTGGAGGGTGCAAGATGTATGATCGTTGACTCCACTGCAAGGGCATTGCTCGACATTGCGGGATACTACAGGTCTAAATTCGATGTTAAGGTAGTTGGCGTAACAGGAAGCGTGGGAAAGACCACCACTAAGGATATGATAGCCCTTGTTGTGGCGCAGAAATACAAGACGCTGAAAACTCAGGGCAACCACAACAATGAGATAGGTATGCCGCAGACGCTTTTTGGTCTTGACAGCAGCTATGAGGCGGCTGTTATCGAAATGGGTATGTCGCATCAGGGCGAGATATCGAGAATGTCAATGTCATGTCAGCCTGACGTGGCTGTTATAACCAACATCGGCATTTCACATATTGAAAATCTCGGCACGCAGGAAAACATTCTCAAGGCGAAGCTTGAGATACTTGACGGTGCGGCTTATGACGCTCCGCTGATACTTTGCCGTGATGATAAATTGCTTGCAGGGGTGCAGTTACATTCTGACAGAAAGGTTTATTACTATTCTGTATCAAAGAAGGACTGCGATGTTTATGCAAGCGGTGTTAAGACTGTTGACAACAGCATAACATTTACTATAAACTATGAGGGCGGAAAAATAGCCGCCCAGATAAACTGCTTGGGCGAGCATAATGTAAAGAACGCTCTTGCGGCGTTCTGTGTGGGTCTTGCGCTTGATATTCCTCCTGAGGATATCGTAAAGGGCATTGCTCAGTTCAAACCGGAGGGTTTAAGACAGAATGTTACCGTCATTGACGGAGTTACATATATAGTTGACTGCTACAATGCTGCGCCTGACTCAATGAAAGCGAGCCTTTCGGTGCTTTCACAGGCACAGGCGGAGGGCAAGCGCATTTGCGTGCTTGGAGATATGCTGGAGCTTGGCAAGAACTCAAAGACCTATCACAGAAATGTGGGAGAGTATGTTGCGGCTTCAAAGGCTGACCTGCTTTACTGCTTTGGCGAGGACTCAAAGTGCTATATAGAGGGTGCTGAGAAAAAGGGCTTTGCAAAGGAAAATTGCAGGCACTTTGAAAGCAGAGATGACCTTGCGGCGGCTTTGAAAGAGGTAGTTGCAAAGGGCGACGCTGTGCTTTTCAAGGGAAGCAGAGGAATGAAGCTTGAAGAAGTGTTCAATGCACTGACAAAATGAGTTGGAGCGTGCAGGCGGTGATACTGGGGTGTGAAATGGTGCTGGGATATGTTCTCGGCAGAGTGTTCATACCATATTTCCGCAGGATAAAAACAGGCAAATTCGATTTTTATATAGGCGACAGGTTCGCAAAGGACGGCTCTGAGCCGAAATTCGGCGGAGTTGTCATAATGCTCTGCGTTATATTCGGCATTGTTACGGGAGTTATATTTTATGACTCGCAGGCGGTGCTGAGTTTTGAGAACGGAGAGTTTTCAAGGCGTGTGTTCATCGCTCTGGGCGGAGTTTTGATGCTCACGGCTATCGGGCTTTCGGAGGACTATGTTAAGGAGAAAAAGCTTGGCATAGGCATGAAGCCTTTTTACAAGATATGTATGGAGTATCTTATATGTCTTGGTGTATGCGTGGGGCTTAGATACTGCGGAGGAGTGCAGACGGCTGTGCTTATGCCTTTTCACTTGGGCTATGTGCAGTTCGGCGGGCTTTTTTATCCGCTTTTTCCGCTGTTTATGACAGTGGGGATAAACATGGTGAAGATACACGATTGCGCAGGCGGTAAGACCGACACGGGTACTGACGGGCTGTGTGCCGTTACGTCTTTGATATTTTCGGCAGGGCTGTCAAGCGGTCTTGCGGCAGGGGCAGGTTCTGACGCTGCTCAGCTTTTTGCTGTTTGCACAATGGGTGCGGCAGGAGGCTTTCTCTTTTGGGGGTTCAGTCCTGCGAAGCTTTATTTGGGCGAGTCGGGTGCGCTGGCGATTGGTGGTCTTATGACTATGGCGGTGCTGCTTTCGGGAGAATATTTCGTTTTCCTGCTGGCAGGTGCGGCGGTGGTCGTTGACGGAGCTTGTGGGCTTTTGCAGTATATCGTTTTTAAGATAAGAAAAAAGCTGCTTATGAAAGGTTACACGCTTCATGAGCATTTGCAGAAAAAGGGTCACGGGGATCACACCGTGATCGGGATATTCGCTGTGATGTCTGTGGCAGGGGCTACGGCGGCGATAGCGTTTTTGATATATTCGGGAAAGTTTTTCATATAGAGATTTTGTTGGGAGGTTGTTTGTTTGGCTATAAGAGGTCCTAGACGTGAACGTGACGGAAGCATAGTGTATAATAGTCACGTTCCTCTTAAACAACCTGTGGCACAGGCAAAAAGAAAACATAGATTCAGATTTATACTTACGGAGATAGACAAGCCGTTTTTCATTCTTGTAATGGTATTGCTTGTATTCGGACTTCTGATGATGTTTTCTGCCAGCTATGCGTGGGGGCTGAGTGAATATAACGATGGATATTATTATTTGGTGAGCCAGCTCAAGTCTGCCGGACTTGGTCTTCTTCTGATGTTTGCCACGAGCTATCTTGATTATCACTTCTTTCAGAACACTAAGATAGCATATATTGCGTTTATCGCCACATATCTTCTTACGTTTTATACAGCTCTTTTCGGAATAGACGTTGCCGGTGCAAAGCGTTGGATACAAATAGGTCCGATCAGCTTTCAGCCGTCGGAGCTTCTGAAGGTAACGTTCATTATTATTTTCGCATACATAATGTCGGTGAATTATCCTAAGTTCAAGGATTGGAAATTCTGTGTTATACCGTTTACTGTGATAATGGGTGCGGTGGCACTGGTGCTTGTTTTGCAAAGGCATATGTCGGCGGTAATGCTGGTGGGTATTATCGGTGTTTCCATGATGTTTATAAGCGGTATGCCGAAAAAGACCTTCTGGAAATTTATCGGTGTGTGTGCTGTTTTCGGGGTGCTGCTGCTGATATATAAAATGGCGTCAGGGTCGGGATTTTCTTATATTTCAGAGCGTATACAGAGCTGGAAAAATCCTGAGTCTGACCCTAGCGGAACGACTTTTCAGACTTATGAATCCCTGCTGTCTATAGGTTCGGGCGGCTGGTTCGGACTGGGCTTTGGCGAGTCAAGGCAAAAATACTATCTGCCTGAGTCGCAAAACGACTTCGTTTTCGCTATTATCTGCGAGGAGCTTGGCTTCGTGGGTGCAATGGTAGTGGTACTGCTGTTTGTGCTTTTTATAATCGAGGGCTTCATGATCGCTTCAAGAAGCAAGGATCGTTTTGGTATGCTTCTTGCGGCTGGTATAACAATACAGATAGGTTCGCAGGCACTTTTTAACATTATGGTAGCCTGCAACGCTTTCCCTAACACGGGTATTTCACTGCCGTTTTTCAGCTACGGCGGTACTGCACTGATGATACAGCTTGCAGAAATGGGTATCATGCTCAATGTTTCACGTCAGTGCATCAAAAAAAAGTAAAGAGGTATTAGTTCTATGCTCAGAGTTTTACTTGCAGGCGGAGGTACGGCAGGTCATGTAAATCCTGCTCTTGCCATTGCGGAGATCATAAAAAAACACTATCCTGACGCTGAGATAAGCTTTGCGGGAAATCCTGAAAAGCTTGAAGCAAGGCTCGTGCCTGCGGCAGGATATAAGTTCTATCCTATAAAGATAGAGGGCTTTCAGAGAAAGCCTAACTGGGTAAATCTCAAAAGAAATATCCATGCGGCTGGCTG